>JALNYB010000079.1 GCA_023230065.1 Candidatus Methanomethylophilaceae archaeon | reverse complement strand
TCCTCAATGCTTCATCTGCATTCCTGGCACCAGACGTGTTCGGCAAGAGTGTGATCCCCTTCGGTATGTAATCGAGGATATTCTCCTCTCCGCCTTTATTGGCGCGTCTGACCGCCAATGTGGCTATCTCGACACCGCCGTTCCTTATCACGGCGTTGGTCATCTCCAAAGAGAACTTACCGGATCCGAGAATGAATCTTGAATCGAATTCGTGCTTTCCGATCACTAATTTATCGTTCATGTTGATCACATCAAAATTATTAATCTATCAATATCCTTACAACGGCATTTGCCATATGTCCTGCGCATATGTTCACTCTGGGCGCCATAAGACCCATGCCTGGCTTTGCACCGTTGGTGTTGTCTCCGCAGATGTAGAGATTTTTGAATTTCTTTTCGGTCCTGATAAGGTTCGAGTCATCTGTTCCAGCCATTCCAGAACCCGCTACAACAACTGTGTCAGGGCATTTTTCCAATATCGCATTAACAAGCATTGCCTTCTCAGAAGGAGAATCGAATGCTTCGCAGACAATGCTGCATTCTCTGAAGATATCGGCTGCGTTATCTGCCGTTATCCTGATGAAATGTTTGGTGATAGTGATGAAAGGATTGATGTTATGGAGGATATCTTCAGTGGCATCGGTCTTCCTTTTCCCTATACTGTTGATATAATAGTTTTGTCTGTTCAGATTTGTAGGTTCTACGGTGTCGAAGTCTGCGATGATCAAGTGGCCGACTCCCATTCTACTCAACATGGCGGCGACATTGGACCCCAATCCTCCTAGGCCTGCTATGCCTACGGTGGCGTTCCGCATCCTATCTTGAATGAACGGAGTGTGTCTTGCGGACATCAACATATCCAATTCCTTGCTGTCGGGGAAGATATTCTTCTTTCCGAAATATATCCGGTCCCCATCTTTCAATTCAGAGTCTTCGGATATCTGATATCCGTTCAGGATTGTCACATCGTAATCGGAGAACGAGAGATCATGAAGTTGCACGACCGTTTTAACATCGGTCTTCTGTTCAGAACCGTTCACGGTTATGAACATCATCCGCCTCCAACAAAACTGACAATTTCCATCGAGTCTTCGTCATTGACGATCACGGATTCATAATCTTTCTTTGGAATGATATTCCCGTTGAGTTCCACACAGATCTTTGTTCTGTCATAACCATTTGAAAATAGTATATCTGATAATCTGGTTCCAGATACGATCCGAATGTTCTGTCCATTGATATTCATGTTATCACAGGATAGTTCAGGTCCTTATTTTCAGTCTGTCGTTTATGTCTGCAGCGGTAATATTGTACATCGAATCAAAAAGTTTTGTTTTGAATGAGCCAGGGCCCTTCGCTGTCATCGCGGCGATTTCTCCTGCTATGTTGAAAATGGATATCGCGGCTGCAATAGAATCCACGGAAACACCATGAGCTCCAACATAACATCCTACTACAGATGAGACCATGCAGCCGGTTCCAGAGACTGTTTCGAGATAATTGTCACCGTTGTTAAGAACATACACTGCCTTTCCGTCTGAGACATAGTCGGTCTTTCCAGTCATTCCGATTATTGCATCGGTTGCTCTAGACAATGCTTTGACCGTTTCTTCCGCATTATCTGAACCTGATATAGAATCTACACCTTTTACGACACCGCCTGAACCCGCAAGAATGCCGATTTCTCCGGCATTACCTTTTATGACAGATATCCTGACAGAATCAAGGATATCCTCTGCGGTCTTTGTTCTGAATCTGGTCGCTCCCACACCCACGGGATCTAAGATGACAGGGATATTCAATTCATTGGCTGTCTTTCCGGCAAGTATCATTGATTCATTCGTCCTCGAATTCAATGTACCTATGTTTAGAACCAGGGCGGATGCAATGGAAACCATGTCCTCGACATCCTCTTTAGCGTCTGACATCACGGGCGAGCCACCAGCACAGATGGTGATGTTAGCGCAGTCATTCACTGTGACATAGTTGGTCATCTGATGGACCAAAGGTTTCTTTTTCTGCACTTCTGCGAATATATCTGTGATGTCCGCGACCATGGTTGTGCATGTTAGATATCGTTAATATCTTTTACTGGCCGACAACCGTGTGAGGTCTTATCTTCAATATTTGATCTCTCAGATCATGACAAGCCTTTGAGATGTCTTCTTTTCCTACAACAGCTGATATAACGGCCGCGGAATCTGCTCCCGCTGCGATGACATCTTGGATATTACCCTGGTTTATGCCACCCACTGCAACCAACGGAAGGTCAACAGCCTGTTTGATTCTGTAGATCGCATCGAGTCCGAGCCCCTGTATTGCATCAGGTTTGGTGGATGTTGTGAATATGGAACCCACGCCTATGTAATCGGCTCCGTCGTTGAATGCGGTGATGGCTTCTTCTACATTGTGAACCGATATTCCTATGAGTTTATCGTCACCGAGTAATTTTCTTGCTTCTGCGATAGGGATATCTGATTGTCCCAAGTGTACGCCGTCTGCGTCTGACAGGATAGCAATGTCTACTCTGTCATTCACAATAAAATATCTGGCATATTCATCTGCGTACTGTTTGATGATCTTAGCCTGTTCAAGCATTTCCTTTCCATCCTCGGATTTCATTCTGAGTTGGACTATGTCTGCCCCTCCCGCATATGCGAGTCTTGCGACTTCTGCTTCAGATAATCCGTGTGATAATCTGCGGTCAGTGATTACATATAGGTCGAACACAGAGCCCTATAATGAGTTTCAAAGATATAATTAAGCCTACGGTTGGATTCATCAGCCCGATTCAATAGATGAAAATGAGAAAGAAAACGAATGCTAATCGTTTTCAATCGAATGACCGATTCATATTGATAAAAGATTTCCGATCCTATGCAGGGTAAATTCGAGCTATATTCAATCGTGATTGAATTAATGCCATGCAGTTTGGAAGACTGTATGAGAATATGTAGATCAACATGAATTAAATTCGTTATTTGGTCATTTTCATAGATCTGGATATCAAATATTTTAAATCATAACGAGTGCGTACGAAAGTAATATGAAAGGAGAGAACTGCAATGATACTAGATGAGAACTATACTCTTTCCAATGGTGTCCAGATCCCGAAATTAGGTTTAGGCACTTGGTTTATAAATGATAATGACGCGGCCGAAGCCGTTCGTCAGGCCGTTGCCGTGGGATACCGTCACATAGATACTGCTGAAGCTTATAAGAATGAAGCAGGAGTAGGTGAAGGAGTGCGCACATGTGGAGTGCCCAGGGATCAGATCTTCGTCAATACTAAAGTGGATGCTGATGCCAAAACATATGATAAAGCAATGGAGAAGATAGACGGGTCCATCTCTAAAATGGGTCTTGATTATCTCGATATGATGATCATCCACAGTCCTCAACCCTGGAGTAAATGGCGCAAGGCAAATCGGTACTTCGATGAGAACATAGAAGTTTGGAAAGCTTTGGAAGATGCTTACAGTGAGGGGAAATTGAAGGCCATAGGTGTTTCGAATTTCTTGCAAGACGATCTAGAGAACATATTGTCACACTGCAAGATCAAACCCATGGTGAATCAGATTTTGACTCATATCAGCAACACGTCTTTGGATCTCATCGAGTTCTGCCAGAAGAACGATATTCTCGTGGAGGCATATTCGCCGATAGCTCACGGAAAAGTTCTGAAGAACGAGAAAATCGCAGCGATAGCTCAAAAATACAATGTTACTGTGGCACAGCTATGCATTCGCTATGTTCTTCAACTGGGTGCGGTTGCCCTTCCGAAGACAGCGAATCCGATACATATGAAAGAGAATGCCGATGTTGAATTCACAATCTCCGAATCGGATATGGAAGTATTGAAAAATTTCGAGAAAATCAAAAGTTATGGTATGATGCGCATCATGCCCGTGTTCAGAGGCAAGTGATAAACGATTGAGGAATAAACAGGGGTCCGGACAATTAATTTTGTACGGACTCCATTCGATGAGATCGTAGAAAAGGTCTCCTTCAATAGGATTTTTGAGTATAATTCTAATGTGCACGTGGGATCTCGATTCATTTTTATCGGATCGGAAGTTCCAGGGTTAAAAAATGGGCCGAAGCCCATTTGATTTTTATTCAGAAACTGCTTTCGTTGCTTCTTGATTCGTTCTCGGCGCAGATCTGGGAGATGAACTGTTCGGTGGACATGCTTCCGATGTCTCCTTTGTCTCTGCTTCTTATTGAGATGGTATTCCCTGATTCCGCTTCTTTTTCACCGAGAATGAGCATGTAAGGGGTCTTCTGCATCTGGGCTTCGCGGATCTTATATCCGATTTTTTCTTCCCTGTTGTCAAGTTCGCATCTGATGCCTGCGGCTTTGAGCTGTTTGTTGACAGTCTCTGCGTAGTCATGGGATTTCTCGGATACAGACAGTACTTTCACCTGTACAGGTGAGAGCCATGTCGGGAATTTACCTGCGTAATGCTCGATGAGTATTCCGATGAATCTCTCGATGGATCCGAAGATGACTCTATGGATCATAACAGGTCTGTGTTTTTCTCCGTCTGCTCCCACGTATGTGAGATCGAATCTCTGAGGCATCTGGAAGTCTAGCTGAATGGTTCCGCACTGCCAGGTTCTTCCCAAGGAGTCTTCCAGATGGAAATCGATCTTAGGTCCATAGAATGCGCCGTCTCCTTCGTTGACCTTGTATACAAGATTGGATTCTTTCAGTGCTTCTGTAAGGGCGTTCGTTGCGTTGTTCCAATCCTCATCGGAACCCATGCTGTTCTCGGGCCTCGTTGAAAGTTCGACGTGATATTTGAATCCGAATTGCGAATATACTTCGTTCACAAGTCTCACGACGCCTTTCAGCTCGTCAATGATCTGATCGGGGGTCATGAAGATATGTGCGTCGTCCTGGGTGAAGCATCTGACCCTCATCAGTCCTAAAAGGGTTCCCGATCTCTCGTGTCTGTGCACGAGTCCCAGTTCTCCCATTTTGATGGGAAGTTCTTTGTAAGAGTGCGGTTCAAGCCTGTAGACCAACATGCCACCGGGGCAGTTCATGGGTTTGACGCAGAACATGCCGTCGTCGATCATGGTGGTGTACATGTTATCTTTATAGTGATCCCAGTGACCTGACTGTTGCCAAAGTTCCTGACTGAGCATCATAGGGGTGGAGATCTCAAGGTAGTTCTCTCTTTGGTGGATCTCTCTCCAGTATTCGATGAGAGTGTTCTTCAATACCATTCCTTTAGGAAGGAAGAACGGGAATCCGGGTCCTTCTTCCATAATGGCGAAGATACCTAGTTCTTTTCCGAGTTTCCTGTGGTCTCTTTTCTTTACCTCTTCAAGCATGAGGAGGTACTTCTCAAGGTCTTCTTTGTTGGTGAATGCAGTACCGTATATGCGGGTGAGCATTTTATTCTTCTCGCTTCCGCGCCAGTAAGCGCCAGCAAGCGACGTGAGCTTGAATGCTTTTATTGCTTTGGTGTAAAGTGCATGAGGCCCGGCGCACAGATCGACGAATTCTCCCTGTTTGTAGAATGTAATCACCGCATCTTCCGGAAGGTCTTCAACGAGTTGTACTTTGTACGGCTCGCCCAATTCTTTGAGATATTCTATTGCTTCTTGCCTCGGTTTAGAGAATGTTTCTAATTTAAGATTCTCTTTTATGATCTTTTTCATTTCCACTTCAAGAGTGTTTAGATCTTCCTGTGTGAATCCGCCTTCTTTGTCGAAGTCGTAATAAAATCCTGTGTCGATGGCGGGTCCGATTGCTAATTTGGTATCTGGATACAATCTTTTGACTGCTTGTGCCAGGACATGGGATGTTGTGTGTCTGAGGATCTTCAGTTCATCTTCACATTCCTCTACCCTGCCATCATTATAAAGTGCTTTCATTTCACTATCTCCTACATATTGTAGTTGTACCGGGCACACATGATATATTTATAAAAACTATTCTCTGGTGCAAGACAAGTTTTAGGTCCTTTACAGGATACTAATAAAGTTACTGATAGCTAGATGCAGAATAGGTTTTTATAATGAACATACATTGCAAGGCTCG
>JALNYB010000077.1 GCA_023230065.1 Candidatus Methanomethylophilaceae archaeon | reverse complement strand
ATCGGAGTTATAGGTTTCATCGGTCTCATAGACATCGGTGAAACAGCTTCGACCGTGGTTTTCGGAATAGGGGTATTTTTGATAATAGAATCAGCGGTATTCATTTATCTCGAAGGTCTCACTATCAGAACCGAACTTCAAGAAATTGAAGAATCAAAAAAATTGATAGATAGAGCTAATACCGTTTCGGACAGTTCAGATGAGAATTATATTTTAGACTTGACAAAAGAACCTGAAAAAACGTCTGAGCAAGATGAAAGAATCATGTCTGAATCGAAAGAGGTCTCTGCAGAATCTTATCCAGAAGACGATTTCCAGGAAGAAGTTCTTTATCAGGCGGAAGATGTTGAATCTAACGAGGGCAAATCTATAATCATAAAGGAGATGCCACCTGAGTCAGTTGCGCCGATCGAATCCAAAGAGTCAGATGATACTAATGTTTCAGAAGATTTCGATGATAATATCGATTCTTCAGAGAAGTTTTGAGGCACAATGACAGAGAATAAAGCGCTTAACGCGAATATATTGTATTCTTTATTTAATGCTGTAAATATGCATAGATGGAATGATCATCTTCGTACTCTGGATCTTACAGAATTGGATAAGCAGGCCCATAAAGCGGCTATCGCATGGGTCCTTGGCAAATATGAGGAAATGGAATGTAATTGTAAACTGGATTGGGAAAAAATAATCGAGCATACTTTATTCTCATTCATCCAGAGACTTGTACTTACTGATTTGAAACCGCAGGTGTTTCACCGTGTGATCTCGGAGAAGTTCGATGAGGTCAATAATTATGTTCTGAGCGAATTCGACACGAACGTTCCTGATATGGATCCAAGATTCAGGATGCGTCTCGAAGAATATCTTAAATCCGATAAGAAATCCAAAGAGGATGACATAATACGTGCAGCTCATTATTTAGCTACAAGATGGGAATTCAATACGATCTATGATGTGAACCGTTCTGTATATGGAATAGAACAGACACGCGTGGAAATAGATGAGCAGATCTTCCAGCATATGGACCTCATAGGTGTGAAAAGATTGATGGAGAATCAGAGTTCATTCAATTTTGTAGACCTCATAGGTCAGTTAAGGTTCCAACAGAGATGGGCAAGGACACCCAGGATACCGAAAACATCTGTTCTCGGTCATTCTCTTATGGTTGCAGATATGATATATCTAAATGATGTTGACAGGGATTCGGATAAGAGACAGATCTATAACAATTTCTATACCGCATTATTTCATGATCTTCCTGAGGTATTGACAAAAGATGTTATTTCTCCTGTGAAGTTCAATGTTAACGGTCTTTCCGATCTTTTGGAAAGCTATGAGCACGAACTCATAGATTCTAAGATAATGCCATTGATCCCGGAGTCTTGGCGCGATGAGCTGAGGGGAATGGTCTATGAACCGTTTGTTGATTGTGATGACAGGGTTTATGGAAAAAGGAGAGGAAAAGACCTCAAAGCATGTGATATGATGGCTGCATGGATCGAAGCATACGTTTCCATTTGTTACGGTGTATCCTCTAAAACTCTAAGGGATGGAGAAGCGTCTATAAGAGCAAAATTGGAAATAAACGGAAAAGGAATAAATGCAAAAGGTTTGATCGAAAGTTTTAATCAGATGGAAATCTGATCAAGTTTAATTCTTTCCGATGATCTCTTGGCCATCCATGTATTTTCTGAGTACTTCAGGAATAGTGACGGTTCCGTCCTTGTTCTGATAGTTCTCAAGAATTGCGACCATTGTCCTTGGAAGAGCAAGTCCCGATCCGTTTAGTGTGTGTATGAATTCACTCTTGAGATGGGGTTCAGGCCTGTATTTTATCCTGGCTCTGCGTGCTTGGAAGTCTGTGAAGTTGGAACACGAGGACGCTTCCAGCCATGCATCTTTTCCAGGGGCGTAAAGCTCAAGATCGAAACATTTAGCGCATGAGAAGCTCATATCTCCGGTACATAACAGTAATACATGATATGGAAGATTGAGACCTTTTATGAGTTCCTCAGCATCATTCCTCAGCTCTTCTAAAGCAGGCCATGACGTCTCAGGAAGTACGAATCTTACCATTTCCACTTTGTTGAATTCGTGGACACGTATTATTCCTCTTGTGTCTGCGTGCTTTCCAACCTCTCTTCTGAACGAAGGCAGGTAGGCTGTATATTTGATGGGAAGCTGTTCTTTCTCCAAAATATCATCTTGGAATAGGTTGGTCAAAGGTACCTCTGCCGTAGGATTGAGATACATATCATCTTTCTCTAGGTGATACATATCATCTTTAAGATTAGGGTATTGACCGGTTCCGATCAATGCATTTTTATTGACTATGACAGGCGGGAATATCTCTGTGTATCCTTGCTTATGATGCATATCGAGGAAATAGTTGATGAGTGCACGTTCTAAACGAGCTCCATCACCCCTCAGGCAGTAGAATCCGCTTCCCGCTACTTTCACACCGCCATCAAAGTCTATGATGCCGAGGTCATCAGCGATCTCCCAATGTTCCTTGGGCTTGAAATCGAATTTTCTTTTCTCTCCCCATTCGTATACAATGACGTTGTCGTTACTGTCTTTCCCCAACGGGACCGATTTATCAGGTATGTTCGGGATATTAAGTACACAGTTGTTGCGGATCTCGTCGAGTTCTGCCATTCTGGCATCATTGGCTTTTATTTTATCTCCAACGTTACGCATTTCTACGATCTTCGTATCTTTATCTGTTCCTTGGGACATTTTCGAAATCTGCATGGAGACTTCGTTCCTGATTTTTCTCAAGCCGTTATTCTCATTGGTTAGCTGTCTCCACTCTTCATCCGCAGCGAGGAAATTATTGAGTATATCATCGTCTTTGTTTCTGTTCTGGAGCATTGTCCTGATCATTTCAGGATTCGATCTTATTATGCTTACATCCAGCATCTGAACACCTTAGAATTTTTTCTGACTCAGGGAAGTCCATGTTCTCATGTCTGTAAGAACAATGACGCTGCCGCGAACATCCACAGCGACGGAATTCGTGGATTCTGCTATTTTATTTGCGATCTCTTGTACTCCTTCATCAGAGTTGCTCAGAACTTTGATTTTGATCAAGCGGCTGTTCTTCAGCTGTGTTGTGATCTCATCGTAAAGTCCCTGATCGAGGCCATCCTTTCCGACATGTATTGTAACGATGAGGTCCTTTGCGCGTCTCATCAATTCCTTTTTCGCTTCTTTTTCCGTCATTTTGTTCTCTCCCTGTTATACGGCATACGTCTTGTCGTGCCACAGTCTTTGCAACATGAGACGATCTTATGACTTGTGAGTCTGATCGTGCAGTTGACACCAGGCATCATCGGAAGCAAGCATTTTTTACAATACTTGAAATTTTCCGGGAATTTCTGCCGTGTTTTCATACTGATGTTTTTGGCAATGGTAACATATCTTCTTGCACGATCGTTCTTTCCTTCTTTCGTGGCTTCTTCGGACAATGCAGTCAAGATATTGATGCGTTCGTAACCGATGTTGGCGACCGTATTTTTGGAAAGATGTCTCTTCGACATGATATATGCTCTTGACTCAAGAGTTATGCGTGGAATATAAAGGTTGTCCGTTCATACTTTTATTTGAGCATATGTGATTGATTGTTATGAATATAGAATGTTTGCAATTTGAGACGTTTCTAGGATATGTTTTTTGAGATGTTATTTTTAGTAGCAGAGTCGACAAAGAATCTGTTACCTTAGATATGAATGCAATTATAGTAATAAATTCCCACAGATTCATGGCATGGAAGCCTAATTTAGAGTGCAGACTTATTGTTATCTATGGAATTCAGGTAAATGTATTCATGGTTTGATTAACATTGGGTAATTCAAATATCCGGGAAGGAAGGTATTTCTGATTTTTGTTTCCTCATTCTTGATATTTTCTCCATATTCTTCTTCGCAGATGTACCAAAGAAATTCGAAATCGTTTTGGAATTTGTGGAGGGTATAATTCTAATGAATAGGTTGAAATAATGTATCTCGATAAAAATGGCACCTTGACGCGGTGTCGAGGAAGCAGTGTGAGATGTATTCTATGCTCGGAGTATGCATTCCGTTATTTACAGAGTCAGGAATAACTTTAAAACCGAAAGATATTACGACGTTACCCTCTCGCGTTTGTGATAATTGTGTTCGCGATATGTAATTCTTTGGACATATATGTGTCTTTGATGGAAAGCCTTATATTCGATGTATGATTGGTCGTGATTGGTCACACATGGCCGCTCGAGTAACAGTCTTTAAATAGAAATTTGGGATTGTCGCTCTATTATAATCCACACAGGTGGTACAAATGGTAAGAAAGCCCGCATCGATGTACAGAAGGATAACAGGACAGGCGTATACACGTCGCGAATATATGGGTGGAGTTCCCGCAAGCAGGGTCAGCCAGTTTGATATGGGAAATCTCCAGGCAGAGTTCCCGGTGATTCTCACTCTTAGAGTTAAGAACCGTGTTCAGGTTAGACATACTTCTCTCGAAGCCGGTCGTATTGCTGCAAACAGATTACTTTCTTCAGACGCTGGAGTTCAGAACTATCATTTAACGGTAAGGCCCTATCCTCATTGTGTTTTGAGGGAAAACAAGCTTGCTACCGGTGCTGGTGCAGACCGTGTGTCGAGTGGAATGCGTTGCGCATTCGGAAAGGCAGTTGGTACCGCAGCCAGAATGGAGCGCGACCAGGCTATTCTTACACTTCGTGTGTCAGCAGACAAGATCGAAGTTGCAAAATTAGCACTTTGGAAAGCTTCTATGAAATTCCCGACACCTTGCTACATAGATGTAGAGAAAGGTCAGGAACTCATTCATTAAATATGTTTGATTTGGAAATAGAGAACATCGTTGCTTGGATCCGCAACGGAGGGTTTACCTCCGTTGCTATCCAATTGCCTGAGGGTCTAAAACTCAGGGCGATGGAAATTTCAGATAGATTGTCCCAAGATACAGGGGCAGATGTTTTGATCCTGGGTTATCCATGTTATGGGGCTTGCGATCTTTTTGTTGATTATCACAGATATGCGGATGCATTGGTGCATTTCGGGCATTCACCCATACCTTCGCAGGGAAACGATCCTAATGTGATGTATATCGAGGCAAAAGCATCGCCTGACATCTTGGAAGCTGTTTCTTCTCTGGTGCCTTTGATTCCTCAGAAGATTGGACTCTTGGCTACGGTACAATATGTGAATCTTATTCCAAAGGCGAAAGAGATCCTGGAAGGAATGGGAAAGAAGGTTTTCGTAGGAACAGGAGATAAGAGGATATGTTATCCGGGACAGGTACTCGGATGTAATTGCAGCACTGCAACTGCTATCGAAAACAAAGTGGATGCATTCTTGTTCTTAGGGGAAGGGGATTTTCATCCGTTGGCAGCCGCTTTTGGAGTAAAGAAACCGTTGATTGTCTTAAATCCCATCACAGGAGAGATGAGGTCTATCGATGACATACGTGATAGGATACTAAGGAAACGTTTTGCAGCTATTGAGTCTGCAATGGGCGCAGAGTCTTTTTTGGTAATTGTATGCGGAAAGGTAGGTCAGAACAGATCTGTTATTGCTGATGATGTCATAAGGAAAATGAAAGCAGCAGGAAAGAAAGTGTACAAGATAATGCTGGATGAGATATCTCCGACATCATTAATGTCATATCAGGTTGATGCATATGTGAATACAGCATGCCCCAGGATAGCCATGGATGATTCTGTAAGGTATTCGCGTCCGATGCTGACCGTTACAGAAGCAGAGATAGTTTTAGGTCTTCGCAAATGGGACGATTACTGTTTCGATTCAATTTGAATTGAAAATCAATTGAATTTTTCTAATTCTGAAGGTTCATAAGCTGGTATAAATGTTAAGTTTATAGAAATCCTTAATATAGATAATTGTTCTAAGAAAAATTATGTTCACATCGGAAACTATCTTAGATGTTGATATGCCGGATGTTCGCGTGGGTATAGGCTGCGATACAGACTCGGGATATGTTGAAAGAAGTGTTCACGTGATGAACAACAAGAATGTTGTTGTTTACAGGGACCCGAATGAATTAGTGAACGATCTTGCATCTGGAAAGATAGATGCTGCTATACGCGGCGATATGTCATCTTCAAAACTACTGCCGATCCTCAAGGC
>JALNYB010000076.1 GCA_023230065.1 Candidatus Methanomethylophilaceae archaeon | reverse complement strand
TTCATGTAGAATGGCAATAGGTAGAACATGCCCATGTATGCAAGATTGGCTAAAAGATATGCCATGAATACGGAGTCGAATTTCCAGTGCTTGAACAGACGGAGATTCAATATAGGCTCCTTTTTTCTCGTTTCGACATGTATGAACATCATAAGGCAGATCAGGAATATGATAGTAGATGAGATCACGATCTGTGAGTCTTCAGGATATGTGGACCTATCAAGTGCCAGTATTCCGAATACTATGGACATGAATAATAATGATGCGCCGAAGTAATCCAGATGTTTCTTTTCTGATATGATATCTTTTGGGAACATTTTCAATACTAATAGGATTATGATCATTCCCAATGGTACATTGATCAGGAAGATCCAATGCCAAGACAAGGCATCTATGATTATTCCGCCCAGTGCAGGTCCCATGGCATAACCCATTGCTCCGCCCAAGGTCATTATGCCAAGGCCCATTCCGAGTTTTTCACGAGGAAGGAATCTTACGCAGATCATCGGAACAGCCGCGCCCATCATGGCTGCGCCTATTCCTTGCACTAATCTGAATACAAGTAGCATATGGAAACTGGTGGAAATTCCGCAACCTAGGGAGCTGATCGTGAATATAGCAATTCCGACGGCGAATATCTTCTTGATAGCACCGTTACTGGCGATCCGTCCGAAGAATATCAAAAGACCCGCCATCATTATGAAATATACCACAGTGATCCACGCAATGGTTCCTGTGTCGGTGTTCATGTATTCTGCCAGCGTAGGCAGAGCAATGTTGACTATGCTTCCGTCGAGGCCATCCATCAAAGCAGCAAAGGCTATCGATATCATCAGACATGCAACAGTCTTTTTTCCCAAAGATTCGGCCATATCAGAAGAAGGTGATGTTGTATAATAATTTCGTTCTTGTCTTACACAATTGAGAGTACGAGATCAAGCATGGAAGATTCCATTAAAAGCACGGGAACAATGAGGCATCCAGTCAATGGTATTCTGCTCATTTCGATATTGACAGGTATGAAGCCAACAACGGTGGATATTATCAGTATAACGATGCCGAAAGGTCCCGTAAGAAGGAGGATGAGGATAGTGACGAAGAGTATAACGACCTTATTCAGGGTCCTGAGATCGAAACGGTCTGCTACATCAGACATCAATCTTCCTGCTTTGATCGTGATAATGTATCCTATGGCTGTTGCTATTGCAATACTCAACAGAAGAAGTAAGAATCCTTCAGAACAGAATCCAGAGATATTGTCGTCCATGATCTCCTTGACAACAAGTACAGTTCCAGATCTTCCACTTCCTGATACAGACAGAGTTACAATCGAGAATACAGTCGTGACGGTGCCGATCGACGCTACAAGAGATATGAATCGTGCAGGGTCGTTCTCAGGTGTGAATACAGATGCCAGGGAAGCTCCTGCAGTTGCTGTGATTCCGGGATACCAACCTGCCAGGCAGCCTGTGATGACGCCTTTGATCCCAGGTAAAGGTCCGACCGGATCTATTCCGGTGTCGGTTTGTTTAGGTATTGCAGCATTCGATATAGAACTCATAAGCGCGGGCATTCCGAAGAGTCCTGTCAGAAGGGGAAACAGAAGTGTGCCGTCTCCGAGTATTCCAGAACATGGAAGGTTCATATGCATGCACATAATGCCTAGGAATCCAGAAAGTAATATCAGCAATATCGCCCAGATCTTGTGTGCAATTCCTTTTTCATTTATTACCATCACGCACAGTGTGAAAAGAAGGATAGAAAATGTTAAAGTATCTAGTTGATCAGCAAGTCCGTTGAGCATTAGATATTGAACCGGTATTGCAAGAAGTATAGCGAATGTGGCGCCTATCGCGCTCCCTACAGCAGCTGAACGTACTGCAAGCATTCCTTGTCCGTTCATCAGAAGTCTGTGGCCTGGGAGTATACTGAGTGCATCATCGGGATCTGGAGCACCTATGAAAACAGAAGGAACGAAATCTACAAAAGAATGAACGACAGAAGCGGACATTATACACGCAGACACCAGTACAGGCACCCAATTAGGGTCTGCGAAGTCAGATATTGCGGATTCTAGCGTAGGATAGCCAATCAACATAATCGATGCGAGAGTATTGACATGGATCCCGGGAACCAACCCGGTGAATGTGCCTGCAATTGCACCTATGAGGCTCATAATAATGATGAAAAACAGTATTTCCAGACACACAGGTGTTAAAGTTAGGTTTTGTGTTTAATATAGAAAAGTTACAATTAATATTATCATTTGAATAATGGGTATTACATTTTTATAAAGACGCGATAATAACGGCTTGATCTAAATGGATGTCGAACAGAGAATGGCCCTAGTGACCAGGAATACGGAAGAGTTGGTGACCGAGGAAGAGTTGAGAGCGCTTTTGATAGAGAAAGAGCATCCTACAGCATATATCGGTTTTGAACCTTCGGGATTGGTCCATTTGGGATGGGCATTGGTAACATCGAAGATTAAAGATCTTACCGATGCAGGTTTTAAGGTCATCATCTTTTGGGCCGATTGGCATGCTTATATTAATGATAAACTCGGAGGGGACCTTAATAGTATCCAGACGTGTGCAAGATACATGGAGGATTGTTTCAAAGCACTCGGAGTGCCGGAAGATAAGGTCGAATTCAAGTATGCAAGCGATATTCTCGATAATATCGAATACTGGGGACTTGTGATTAAGATCGCAAAAGTAACGTCTTTGTCCAGAGTGAAGAGGGCAATGACCATTATGGGCCGTTCTGAAGATGAAGCTGAAGTAGATTCTTCAAAGGTTCTGTATCCATTGCTTCAGGCGACGGATATCTTCTGCATGAAAGTGGATCTCACATATGCAGGATTGGATCAGAGAAGAGCACATATGCTAGCAAGGGATGCAGCAGATAAATTAGGATGGAAAAAGCCAATTGCGCTGCACACACCTCTTCTTCCAGGACTTAAAGGAGGAGACAGGATGAATCCTGCAGCAGGTAAGATGTCTAAATCAGATCCGAACAGCAGTATCAACATACACGATACGGCAGAGACTATCGCCCCCAAGATGAAGAAGGCATTCTGTCCTCCAGAGAAAGAGAGTGAGGATGTCAATCCCGTTCTTATGCTTTGTAAGTACATCATTTTCCCCCGTTTGGGAAATATGGATATCTCACGCCCTGAGAAATACGGCGGAGACGTTTCGTTCTCGAGTTATGAAGAACTTACAGAATCCTATTTCGGAGGGAAATTGTCACCACCAGATCTCAAGAACGGTGTGACGGCATCACTAGGGAAAATATTGGAACCTGTTCACGAATATTTTGCAAAGCATCCTGAGAATTACAATGCTATGCAAGAAATATTTGCAAATGTAGGAAAACTCCGTTAAATTTATTCTTCAGAGTCAGCAGCATCTTGGGGCGTCATGCTGACTTTGATCTTTCTGAATTCATCCATTGTTCTGTTCTGACACATATGCAGCATGGCTTCAGCGTCTCCTATTCCGGAGAGGCCTGCGGCACCACCATGTCCTCCTCCGTCTGTATCAGTTTCTTCGCTTATGATACCTAATATCGTGCCTAAGTGTATGCCTCTGCGGACCATTTCCTGGGTTGCTCTGGCACTTAAACGAAACTCATCATCTCTCTGCGTGCATACGAATACAACGTCAGCTCCGGATGACGTTATCGCTCTGCATGCAGATGCTTCGAAACTGCTTCCAGTTGCGACAGCTACTATCATGTCTCCTACGCGGTCATATTTGGTTCTCTCGATGGTCTTCATGACTGCGATACGTTCAGACATGCTCATTGAAGAACGTGTAAGATTCATAGCCTCATCCATTCCGATGTTTTTATTCTCAAGTATCTCTGCGAATGCACGGAGCATATTAGGGTTTGCAAATTGGAAGTGCCCGCTGTCTGTGAGCATTCCGCCCAACAGAGCCAAGCCGACATTTTTGGACATCTCTATGTGACAGTCATCGATCATTTCTTTGATTATCTCACAGCATGATACTTTTGTATTATCACAATAGAATTGCATGTTTTCCCATTTGCCTGTAGGCAGATGATGGTCTATGACGATTCTGTTTTCGGGTACATCTACAAATCCTGGTTTGAATTGTTCGGGTGATGAGGTATCTACGACAACGACCAATTCGTAATTTGAAATATCACACTCATCGAGGATGTTGATCTCAAGTTTCTCAGCGACCATTTTTGCGACGCGGTCCATTCCTCCGGGCGCATATATGGTTGCAGGTGGAAAGCAATTAGACACAGCGTAAGCTGACCCAAGGGCATCCATATCTGCATTCCCGTGCACAAGTATGACCTTGTTCTTTTCTTTTAATTTTTCAGCTATTGTTGTGAGCATCATTTATCCACTCTTTTTCTTTTTGGAGAACATCTTTGCGAACCTAGTCTGGCTCAATCCCGTAAGCAGAATATCTGACTTGTAGATCTTGACTGTGAGTGCTATAGTTACAATAGTGAATATAACCAGATAGATCAATCCACCAATCACAATCGTGTAGTTTCCGAACATAAGGTTATCCATGACCATCATAGGATGGGAGAACGGAATTGCGAATATTGCTACCTGAAGTACTGTTGGAAGGCTTTCCCAGCTGGAGAACATCATGACGAACATAGGGATCATGGCAAGGACGCTGATAGGTAGTGTCATTGTCTGAGCTGCTTTGTAATTCTTTACGAATGCACCGAGAATCATACAGATTCCCAAAGCACAGAATATAGCAAGGAAGATCATGATCATAACGATTATCCAATCTCCGACATTTAGACTAAGCCCATATTCTGAAAGGTCTTTTCCGCCTACATTAGAGGTAAGGCCACTCATATAGAACATCATTCCGACCAGGTATGCAAGACCGAATATCAATCCAGTTATCGCCGATGCTAACAATTTTCCGCCGACAATTGTCGTTCTTTTAACAGGTAATGTGAGAAGAGTTTCTAGTGTTTTATTCTCTTTTTCGTTACCCATGGATGAGATCACTATGCTTCCGATCATAACAATGACGATCATGATCACAATAGGAATCATAAGATTCTGACTCATCATGGATGTGGATATTTCGAATGGAGTGACTCCGGAATGAAGTTTTCCGTTGATATACGTATAACTGATATTACTGCTGCTGTCGCAGTTTGTGTTTACTACGGGATTCTCAAGGAAGATAGCGTAGTCAGAATCACCGGTCAGCTCTGTGAGTAGGTTTGTGGATATGTTGTTGGATACATATACGATCAGTAGGTCTGCAATAGACGATGTGACCGAACTCATCATTCCCTGATTTTCGAATATGTAATACTCATAGATCGTAGCTTGTATGTGATTTGATATATTTTCAGAGTAGTCTGGTTCAATTATCAGTGCAGATGTAAGTCCTTTATTCTGCATTTCTGAGATTATAGCACTGTCGTCGCCATATTCGCTATCCATCATTATGATATATTTGTCGGCCTCTTCTGGGGTGAGACTGTATATTTTTTCATAATAATAATGGATATATCCTATCGAATCTTGATCATAAGTTCCTGAACCATCACCGTTCAGGATACCGATTGCAGAAGGATTCTTAGCATCATCGGTCTGTGCACTGACCATAGTTCCTATGGCCATCATGAGTATCACTACTATTACAATGGATAATACAGATCCTGGAGTAAGTAATTCCTTCAGTTCTTTTCTTGTAATATTGACAAGATGATTCATCCTTTCACCGCCTTGACGAATACTTCTTCAAGATTTTTAGCGCCATATTGCTCTTTGAGTTCTGCAGGCGTTCCACACAATATACAATGACCTTCATTGATCATAGCGACACGGTCGCAGATGATCTCCACCTCGAACATATTATGCGATGAGATTAGAACGGTGACGCCGCTTTTTGCGATGTTTCTTATGATCTCTCTGATCTCGTATGCATTGATGACATCTAATCCGGATGTAACTTCATCCATGATCGCGAATTTAGGAGAAGGCATGATGGCCCTTGCGATGAGTAGTCTACGCATCATTCCTTTGCTGTATGTATCTACTTTGGATTTTATCCTGTCATCAAGGTCGGCTATTTCTACGCCTTTTGTGACCATTTTTTCTGCTTCTTCACCATCTGCGAAGAATCCAGCCATGAATTTCAG
>JALNYB010000075.1 GCA_023230065.1 Candidatus Methanomethylophilaceae archaeon | reverse complement strand
AGTATATGGCGGAGCATTATACGCTTTCGGCATATACGAATCAGCGGATCCAGGTGACGGAGATGAATATCAATTCGACGTTTGGAGAAGAGGAGAAGACGCAGATGGATCTGTCGGACTTCTTTTAGATGATCTAGGATTAAATTGCTCTGAAAATATGATTAAATGTTGGATACTGTAATCTCAAAAAAGATTGTTGGAAATTCTCCATATCTTTATTTTTATCACGCTGTTAATCCTGTAAGGGTTCCTTGTTCATCAATAAAGAGCCAATACCCGTTTCCTAAGTTGAGCAGATGGTCTGGTGAATATATTCCAGTCCCGCCATTGATAATTGGAGAATCATATTTTTTGTTCGCTAAATTCCATTGAATCACAGTTCTCCATTTAGTTCCGGCAAGTGCGTTACTTGCTTCTGTTGGCTCTTCAGCACTGAGTCCAACTGCGTTCCAACCGGGGTAAACTGTTTTTATTGACGGCGTCTGTGGGGTTGATGGGAATACGCATTCAATGACATCATCTGTTTTGGAGTAAATCCAATATCCTGTCATTGGGGAAATGTATGTGTCAACAGTTAACCGTTCCCATATCTGAGTCTGGGTATTGTATCCTAAAATCGAGTAGTTATCAGTATCAATTCCTTCAAATAATTTATGTGCTGTGTTTTTGGATGAGTCAAGAGTTTTTGGAATTGATATAAAGTTCCAACCTGAACATAAATCTATTTTATCACTTGTTGGATTTACGGTGGGGTTGGGCTGTTTACTACTTTGCCATATAAATACCGGATATCTTGAAATATCGGAATCCATTATCCATACATTAGCAAAGTCCCAGCCTAATGTATTTTCGTAGAATGTCTGCGTCTCAGAATTGGCTGGGGATAAATCAATCCCATCAATTGAATTCCCTGTCAGCACAGTTGAGAGTGCATAGTTGTTAATGAAAGTTGGGTATATTGAGTTTTCGGCATATCCTAATATTCTGTTGACATTTGATGTTCCCGAATATTCAGAAACTAACGATACACAGTCTCTAATAATGAGTGAGTCGGAATCTTCACAATCTCCAACATAGTATACTGTAGCAATCAGCCCCCCGACTCCATCAACTCCACTGATAGTGCCAGTAACATAACAATTTTCAATAATACTGCTTCCATCGCTGAAGGCTGTAATCTCACCAATAAGTCCACCTGCATGTGATGAGAGGACGGAAGAATATGCATCTATATCAGCATCCACATAACAGTCACTGACCGAAATGGATTTTGATGCGTCACCAATAAGGCCTCCAACTTTACTTGACCAGACCTGAGTCTGCGATGAGAAATTTCCTGTTACATAACAACCCGTAATGGAAAGTGAATCAGCATCTTCACCTATTGCAGATCCTATCAGCCCGCCTAATGTATCTCCATGTGCTGTAAGAGACCCCGATACTAAACAGTTGGATATTGAGAGGGGCTCACTTGAAGAACTATATGTCCCCCCAATAAGTCCACCTCCATTGAATGAATATAATTCATATGTTCCAGTTATGTAAACAGAACAATTCTCAATAATGCCACCACGGGCATATCCGCATAACGATCCAACATTTCCAGAACCCGAAATTGAGGTTACATTTAAGATAATCGCTTTTATTGTAGCACAATTAATGCTTTCGAATAACCCATAACAATCACCATTTGATGAATGCGGATTTAATTCTCCAGGGTGGAGATTAAGATTATTAATCTGATGTCCCTTTCCATCTAAACAACCTCTAAATGGATAGTATAAATTTCCAATCGGTTCCCAATTTTCATATCCGCTCAAGTCAATGTCAGCAGATAATATATAATTTGCATCAAGATCGTAACGAATTAAATTAAATTCTTCAGGTGATGTGATAATATACGGATCATACATAGTTCCAGAGCCATTACTGCATTTTGTCTCTCCAACATCTGTTGTAAATAATGTTATGTCTGAAATATTTAACGAAACGGGTATCGTTTGCCAATCAAAAATGGGTAGTTGATATGACCCATCTCCTTCATTCTCTTTCCAGACAGCGGTATCCCAACTACTCCAGACTCCGTTTGGAAATGTTCCAAACACACTAGATGACTCAATAGTTATTCCCACATCGTTTGAAAATCCAGAGTGAGCTGTTGTTGTCATATCGCTACAAGCATAACAGTTATCAATGATGACGCCTGAACCGGAACCAACAAATCTTCCAACATTCTTAGCAGAGGTATATGAATTGATTTGTTTACATGCTACAATTGAGTTAGTTATTTTAATACTTCCTGAATCATCAATATCTGAGTATCCAATAAACCCACCAGCATACGAATAATCTGCGGAAATAATTCCAGAAACGTAACTGTTACTTATTTTGATGGGCATTTTTAAATCATTTCCTTCAGCAAAACCAATTAAACCTCCAGAGCCATATGTTCGAGCATAGATACATCCAGCCACGTAACAATTAGAAATTGAGAGATTATCGGCAATATAATACCCAATCAAACCACCAACGTTATATTTAGCAGATAGATTGGATAATACATAGCAATTCTTTATCTCTGTAGAGGATTGAGCACGACCAATCAATCCTCCAATATGTTTACCTGTAACAGATGATACTGATCCTGTTGCTGAGGAATTAATAATGTTAATCTCACTAGAGAAACCGACAAGACCTCCCCCCGCTTCGCCCCGACAAACCACTACGTTCCCAGCAAAAGAACAGTCACTAATCCTCAGTGACATACTATCACCTACAAATCCGCCTATTTGATATTGACCTGAGATAGACTCAATTACCGTTACATGACAGTTTTGAATCGCCCCTCCGCTTGCACTTCCGACTAAAGAACCAGCATTATGATATCCGGATATACTATGAGCAGCAACATTGAGATTTTGGAGAATAGCATTCTTAGTTATACCAAACAATCCTGAAGCGTCTGTGTCGCCAGGTTGAGTTATGGTAAGATTACGTATCGTGTAACAAGATCCATTAAATATCCCACTAAATGGAGTATTATACTTGTATCCAATCGGTATCCAATTATCATACTGACTCAAATCAATGTCCTGCATCACAATAAAATATGTATTTGCATACGAGTTCCCATTGTTAACATTTTCTGCGAGTTTTAGTAAATCTTCATCTGTTATTATCTGATAAGGGTCAGTTTCAGTCCCAGAACCAGCGAATATCTCTGTTGTTGGCGCAGTATCAGATATTTTGAGCCATCCATTTTCCGCAACCAAACTAAGACTTTTGTTATACAGTGTGAAATTATCTTTGACAGATTCACTCAATGCATTACTGGCCGTATTTACTATATATTTTCCTGGACCGAGATTACTTCCAGTAATATTATCAACGCGACCATTGAACGATGTGCCAATAATTTTAATGTAGGTTCCCTCTCCATTGCTCGAATTTAATGGGTTGAAGAGATAGGTTGTACCTGGACCCACAATTGCCTCATTGGAAATTTGGAACACCGCATTGGTATTGGTGCGACCAGCAACACAAATCTCATCTCCATACGTTGCGGAATTACTTGTGACAGTACCTCCAGACATTATAAATGTGCCAAACATATCACCATATCCAGCAATACACACTCCTCCACCATAAATCCCCTCATTACCCGAAATCTCACCCCCACTCATGACAAATGTACCTCCCATAATATAAACACCGCCCACCTCTATATTGGCACCCTGATTTAGATTATTATTCGTAACGTTACCACCGGACATAGTAAATAGACCATGGGCCTGAAGTACACCCCCTCTATTTTTGGAAATCTCACCCCCACTCATGATGAATGTTCCGGCATGCATCACACCAACACCCGTGTTTTCTGAAATTTTTCCACCAGACATGATAAACATTCCATCTAAATTCACCCCCCCATTATTCCTTACTATTGAACCATTTGACATAGTAAACACCCCATTCTCTTCTACATATAATGCTCCATTAATATTTGCATTTCCAGAGATTTCACCTCCTGACATATTGAATATACCATTATTGGTAACATAAAATAGTGGATCATCGTTATTTGGGAATATCTCTCTACATCCATCGAAGATGAGTCTATTATTTCCTGAGTCTTGAATAGTAAGGTTACCACCATCTACAATAAACATACTAGTCCAACTTCTATCATCACACCCCGTCAGATAAATACGAGATGTCCCGGTATCTGTCGGCTTTAGAATGATATTTGCTTCTGGAAGTACATAGAGAAGAGAGGAACTTACTGGAATCTCACCCCCTACAATAATTGTCCGATTACCATTTACACGCAGGTAATTGAGCAAGTCTTCAAATGTTCTTGCAGTAACCGTGTTATCATCTATCTTATGGGTATCTGAAACTATCGATTTGGTAACTAAATACCCATTATATGTTTCAAGTTTGTAGTTCTTGTTAAATAAAGTGAAAGATTCTGATGATACAGTAATAGCTTCTTTGATATCAATTACCTGACATCCCTGCAATATACCGTAACTAGTGATGTTTTCAACTTTACCTAAAAATGAGCCAATAATTGTAATGTTTGTATCGCCTTCGCGTAATTTATCAATATATGTTGTGTTTGGCCCAATTCTTGTATTTGAATCCCCAGATAATTTTAACTCTGCAGAATGACCAACAAAGATTTCGTCCCCGTTTAATGCTATATTTTCTGAAATTTCACCACCTGATATTATGAACTTACCGCGGGTAATAATAGACTCAGACGCAGAATATGTGATTTGCATAGTTCCGGCAACATATACACCACCACCATCTAGCACAGCTTGATTCTTTGAGATTGTACCATTAGATAGAGTAAATATTCCATCTGTATTAATAGAGACACCACCGCCGCAACTTGGGTTATAAATGTAATCTAAACTACCCATTTCCACACTACCCATTGCCACATTCCTTGAAATAGTACCTCCATTCATGTTGAATGAACTTGAAACAATATCTCTCCAATCATGATCATTATCAATAGAGACACCACCGCCGTTTATTGCCTGATTATCAGTGATAGTCCCCCCGTTCATCATAAATTTGCTGCCATCAACAACACACACGCCGCCGCCGCTTAATGCTTTGTTATTCATAATATTACCCATATTTAACGTGAATGTGCCCTCATCAACATAAACTAGTGAACCAGAGTATTCATCATCGCCGTATCCAATATCAGTTCTGGCTCCATCCAATGTGAGAATATGATTTTCAGTGTCACCTGAGAGCGTGAGTGTGCCATAAACAGTAAACATAGGGTTACTATTTTGGGTCGTCCTTGTGATTCTGACATCACCACCTTGAGGTTTGAGAGTAATATCCTGACCAGAGGCGATTATAAGGGATTCACTACCTCCTATCTCAATGTTGGATGGAATGTAAATGGTTGCTGAGTTTGGGCCTGCAGCATCAATCTGATTTTGAAGCCAATTGGCATCAAATACTATTTCATCCGCCGCCGCGGGTGTGACTGACAGCGCTAATACGAAAATAGCAAAAACAGTTAATAATGTCATTAATCTTTTTTTCATATCCATCATCCAATTATGATAAAATCATAATTAGGTAAAATATAGTGTAAACTTACATTAATGTATCGTAACCATGGAATCTTAGCCATTTGACTATCTTTTGGATAGCTAACCTAACAAACAAAAAAGGGCATTGTGGCATATGGAGTATTATGATATTTTCACAATAATTTCCAAAGGTGGAAAAATGGAAGAGAATATCTAACAACCTTTTTTGATAGGAAGTACGTTTTTTCAGTACTTTAATTACTATATATGGGGACTTACGCGGTGTTCTTTTGAAAAAAATTACTTAAAATGTAATACAACGGTATTATGAGAAATGCTTTGAGCGTTTGATTGATCAAATCAAACCATTCAATCTGACCTATTATATCCAGAGAATCCACCGATCCGGATGTAACCAGAAAATATACTCTGAATGTTTGATATACTGACGGTACAAATGTCAGCAGCATCAGAGCTACAAATAATTGCCAAGGGAATTTATACTTTGATTTTACATCATTCATAGTGTTTGTATATCATATTGCTAAAGATTTATAGATAGTTAATTGTAATTTCACCGGAATTTGTAATAAATGGATGTTTAA
>JALNYB010000074.1 GCA_023230065.1 Candidatus Methanomethylophilaceae archaeon | reverse complement strand
CTCAAGGTAATTCGGTTCGGGAGCGTTCATCTAATCGAACGATAGATTTTGAAGGCCATCGTCGCTCACGCCGATGTTTCTCTCTCTGCACCTCGGAAATCAGTACAAAAGGCCCCGAAAGGACATCGAATATACTACGGTTGTTCCCACATGGCCCTTGTCCATCATAAATCCAGGGGGCCCCGAGATGCACTCTGTGGCAGAACGGGCTGACGCCGAAAGATCTGCGCGTCTTCAGGTCAGAGGCAAGATTGCAGCAGATGCTGAGGTCTATGTGTGCGAGCTCCGAGTACAGGATCAAAGTGTCTGTGATGTATGCGATCTTCTTCTACTCGTCGATCTTCTTCGACAGCGATTCGATAATCCCGGAGATTATCCAGTTGTCCACATCGTGGCCGTCAAGATCTATGTAGTCGAGGGCATCGTCCACCTTCATGTATGGATGCGCTGTGATGATATCCGTCAGACCTCGGTGATGTTGATGTGCTTCCCTCCGACATGATCTCGAACATGTTGGACCATCACTCCAAGGCCTCTTCGAACTCCTAGCACCAAATACGTTGAGTCCATCATCGTATAGATCAGACAAGGTTTCTTCTTACTGTTCAGGGATGTCCTCCATCATTCGATGTTTTATGTAATCCAATGAAACTATCTGATATCGGGGCATACTAATGATAATATGTGAGTTCAAGAGTTCAAAATAAAGTTAATATTAACTGCATTGACTATGTTCTACGTATACAGATAAATATTTGATACAAATCATGGAGCACGGGATTCTCATGGGAAAAAGTCTTTTGAATTCTCAGAAAATAATTTCTGAGATGGATGCATCTCAAAGGATTATCATATACTGCATGGGTGTAGAAGGGAAGCCCATAAAAGACAAAGTTGACATACAGAAGATTATATTTTTATCTGCGATGTCCCTCCCAGACATATTTGAGAATATGTACACTTTTCAAAAACACAAGAAAGGCCCTTATTCTGAAAAAATCGATGAAGATGTAGCTGTGATTAGTAACAGCGGATATGTTGGCGGATCGCAATTTGGTCTTTCAGACAGTGGATATGAATTGTTTAATGATATCGAAGCACGTATAAAGGATCCATTAAAAAGCACGCTTTTAGAAAACAAAGAGTTTGTTTCTGATTTGACCGATGATGAATTACTCACTTTCATTTACATCATGTTTCCCCAATATACTGAAAATTCAGAAGTGTGGGAAAAGTTAAAGCAATATCGTGTGAAAAACGCAGTCTCTATGTTAAAAAAGGAAAAGATTACTTCTTCTTTAGCGGCAGTAATTGCTGGGTATAATTATTATGATTTTGAGAAATATCTTATGGAGCAGAAAATAAGGTGGAAGTCATGATAAAGATTTTTGATAATTCTGTTATCACATCCATGGGAAAAGAGGTCATTTCAGTTGACTTACTACAGTATGTTAAAGCACAGTACACTATTTTTATCACAGATGCAGTTGTAACTGAATGTATGGATTCTAATGATAATAGTTTGATCGACATCATTCAAGATTTTCATGTTGCAGTGAATAAGGATGAAAGATTTTTACAATTAGTGGAGCTAATAAAGAAAATTGATAATAGATTAGGCCCAGGAGAAACAGAGACTATCGCCGCATCCATTATGCTGACTCATTTAGGTGTAGAAAACTATGTTGTAATTGATGAAGCACTTGCAAGGAAAAAGGTTTCAAAAATCCATGTCAATTCAAAATTGACGGAGATATTGGGTTCAACTATACCTAAGATCAAATGCACAGGTACGATAGGCATTGTGAAGCATCTGCGCGATAAAGGTGTTTTACCTAAAGAAATATGTCAGAGAATCGCTTCAGATTTGAAATCAAGTAATTTTAGAGTAACAGACGAGTTATTGGCACTCATTAGATAAAATCATCAATTTTCATTGAATGATTCTTATTCTTGAATGAAAAAATAGTATTCAATGTTTCCTGAGCAATATTTTTTGAAGACAAAAGATTTTTCATCGTCCCCTCGGATATCGATTGTCTAATTATATCGAATTCCGAATTCTGTTCACGAATTGAACATTCGTCAATAAATCGTTTTTCTTCTTTGGTACATATCTTTTTTTCATAATTGTACGTACTGCGGTGGAAGATTCTACCCACTGTATTTGTAGTTTCTTCATCAGATTTTTCAAAATGTTTACTTGTGTGTTTCCCACCGATGACATCGAAACCTGCAGTAAAACCGATGAAATCTTTTGCTTCGATAGTGGTTTCGTTCTTTCGAACCATCCCCTGAAAAGCATTCATTGTGTACATTATAGATTCTTTTTCAATATCATATTCACTTAGCAATCTTTGTAATGCTCTAATCCACGAACCGCTGATGAGTGTACGTCCATGAGAATCTACAACAAACGATGTAACATCATGATCAATGTAGAATTTTAGGACGCTGTCCAGTTTTTCTGGTGGAATACTTTGAGGTATGGTGCCAAGTATTGGTTTATGGTTACGTGTCGAAGCTACTTCTACAAATATTTTGGACAATTCAATATATAATTTAACATTCACACTATTTTTTGTTGTTATTAAATCAAACCATGATGGTGTAGTGATGGCATCTGTGTTATTGTATTGCATATCTGATAGCGCAACAATCATTCTGTCGGTCGGGACAAATTTTTTACTGTCATATTCAAGTGTCAAAATGTTAAAATTGCCACGACAGCGCTGTCTTAAGTTACGACCATGTTCACGATCTTTATTCTCAGATTTTAGACAATTGATAATTGTTTCTGGTTTTACCCTTTTGTAGGCTTCATAGAATGGAACATCAGTTACATTGCCTAATCCGACTTTCAACGGTGTTTGAAATTTTATTTCACCAGATGTACCCAATTTTACGCATGATTTGCGGGACAATGTATAATCATCAGTTGTTAAATCAGATACTTGAAAATGCGTTGCCATTCAAGGGCGTGTATGGTCGTAGGAATATTAAAAACATCGACCATTTATCAAGCAGAAATTCGTAATCACTGGACTATTGTCATTTTTATAAAACTATTGGTATCAGGGTGCACGGAAGATATGCGATTCGTTCCGTCGACGGTCCATCAGAATTACGTTTTGTTATAGCTTTCGGGCGCATCTTTCCTGAATTTCTTGAAGTTGATGAACCAAGATGTGAGGAGAAAATATAACAAAACCTGCAATAAAAGTCCAGATAACAGAAAATTCCGCATTTTTTATTATAATGGTTCCTTGTTAATGAAATATGAAAGAACAAACTTCAAACATTACTCCAAACTGGGACGAATCACCAGGCCTTAATTTCAATGGCAGTACATACCTATCGATTGATGACTACTCATCGAAAATATTTCTGAGATCACTCAAGGAATATGATGTAATTAAAAGAAGATACTGGGAATTGTTCACTCTAGATAACGGATTCTATGAAATGTCTATTGATGAGTTTGGAGTTAACTATTCTACTGGCGGCTCCAAATGGAAATATTCAGAGACTAAAAAACGTAAATGCTCTGAAAAATTGAACAGATTATCATCGAAATTGACATTCGGATGGATTAATTTGCATGAAAATATGCAACAGTTTGCAGATATCTATTTCGATAATATAGAAGTGCCAACTTCGAACAGAGGCCCGTATTTGCGGTCTGCTGGATCTGATGATGCTCAATGGTGTTCCTCACATTTGATGGGTATCGACTCGAAAATAAGAGAAATGATACACGTCTGCATTATGGAAGAAAAGGCCGTAAAATCTGTAAGATACTCGATAATTGGAGTGATTGTTGGTACTATTGGATTCCTAGTTGGTCTATATGGTTTGATGTGACCTCTGAATAAGTAATGAATCTGGCCCACCAACATAATTTTACATGTGAGATTATGTCCCCAAATGCTAAATGTGATCATTACGCAAATCGAGTTCGAATTGTTAAATGTTCTAAATCCAGAGCAAATCAGATCTGTGGGAAACGCTCTGAATCATGTCATTTCAAAGTACGAGTTCAAAGAAAAAGACAAAATGAACGAAATCGAGGATAATCTTTCATTGGTAAATTTATTCATATCTGCAAAAAAGGTCGAAGGTTGTTCCGTCAAAACGTTGGATTACTACACTGCAACAATCGACACAATGCTAAGAAATGTTCCAAAACTTATCGTGAACATAAATACTGATGACCTCAGATCATATCTTTCGGATTATCAAACTTTGAAGAATGCCAGCAAAATCACAATCGATAACATAAGAAGGATACTGTCCAGTTTTTTCTCGTGGCTGGAAGACGAAGAATATATCTTGAAGAGCCCGGTAAGAAGAATTCACAAAGTAAAGTCAGGACGTGTCATTAAAGAAACGTTCTCTGACGAAGAACTGGAACATATCAGAGATGCATGCGATAACTCCCGGGATCTTGCGATTGTAGATTTATTATCATCAACAGGAATGAGAGTTGGAGAGCTTGTAAGGTTGGAAATCAACGATATCGATTTTGAAGAGCGTGAGTGCAAAGTGTTAGGGAAGGGGGATAGCGAGCGCAAGGTATACTTCGATGCAAGAACGAAAATCCATCTTCGGGAGTATTTAGACAGCAGAGTCGATTATGAGCCTGCATTATTTGTATCTTTGAATGAACCACATAAGAGAGTGAACATAAGTGGCATAGAAACAAGATTAAAGCTATTAGGAAAACGTGCGTTGATAAAATCAATCCATCCGCATAAATTCAGACGCACACTCGCTACTCAGGCAATCGATAAGGGCATGCCGATAGAACAAGTGCAAAGATTGTTGGGGCATGTGCGTATCGACACGACGATGCATTATGCAATGGTAAATCAAAGCAATGTTAAAATCTCACATCGTAAGTACATATCTTGATGGCAAGAACGTATATTGGTGATTTCTGTGACTACTACAAAGGCATTAATATACCCCGCAGTGAGACCGATGTTGAATTCGATATTCCATATTTGCACTATGGAGACATCTACAAATTATACGATTTCAAGATTAATTTAAATACTAAATATGATAAAATCATAAAAATAAAAAAGGATGTCAAAATTAAACCTGAGCAATATCTGAGTGATGGAGACATAGTTTATACCTTAACATCTGAAACAGTTGATGATTTAGGCCATTCTACCCTAATTATCAATAAACAGAATCTTGATTTTGTATCTGGTATGGAAACAACAATTATACGTATCAGAGATAAAACAAATTTCGTTCCTGAATTCATCAACTACTTATTTCAATCAGACAATTTTAGACAAAGACTTCGTCAATATGTGACCGGTATGAAAGTATTCCGCGTTCATCCGCGTGATCTAATGAGAATTCTGATAGATATTCCAGATACACAAACACAACAAAAAATCGTATCTATTCTTGATTCCCTAACGAACAAAATAGATACAAATCGTAAGATAAATGATTATTTAGCTCAGTTTGCAGAGATGTATTTCGAATACATGATTGAAAAGTGTACCGATTACAAGGAGATGGCACTTACAGATATCGCAAATTATCAAAATGGACTCGCGATGCAGAAATACAGGCCAATCGATGGCGAATCAAGTATGCCTGTTTTGAAGATTAGAGAACTTGGAATGGGATGCTGTGATTCTAATTCTGATGTTTGTAGAACAAATATCAAAAATGAATGTATAGTACAAGATGGGGACGTCGTATTTTCTTGGTCCGGATCATTGATGATCGATATTTGGTCGGGCGGTAAATGTGGATTGAATCAACATCTGTTCAAAGTAACATCTGATGAATACCCATTGTGGTTTGTATTCCATTGGACAAATCATTACATAGGTTCTTTTAAAGAGATTGCAGGGAATAAAGCTACCACAATGGGACACATTTGTCGCAATCATTTGGAGGAATCAATGATAATATGTCCCGATAATGAAATTTTTCAGATCATGGAATGTGTTCTTGGACCAGTATTTGAAGAACGTAAACATTTGATGAAAGAGATACGGGTGCTTCAAAAAATAAGGGATGAATTATTACCTAAATTGATGTCTGGAGAAATCGATGTTTCGAATCTTGATTTAGGCAGCTAAATAATCATTTATTCTAGAGTTTAATTCGATGCAACAGTCAATGGTATTGAGTATGTTTCCAATTTTCATCCTAGTCTG
>JALNYB010000073.1 GCA_023230065.1 Candidatus Methanomethylophilaceae archaeon | reverse complement strand
TACAATAATAAGTGGAGATAAGCCCGCAAGAACATTAATTGTAGTATCATTAGCCATCATCACTCTATTCAGCTTAACATATGCTCTATATTCACAAACAGCAACACCGTAGTATCTTCTTATACTATACCATAAGTTAGAGAATACTTTGCTAAGGTCATAGGTATCAAGAGCTTCGCTCAATTCAGAATTCACTTGAGATCGATTTTGGTAGTATGTTTTGGATAACGCTCTTGCCTTACTGGTAAAATATAACATCAGATATCCATAGAATGGGAGTGTGATCATCACCGCAATTGCAAGTTTCCAATTTATACAAACAATTGCACAGGCTCCAACGATAAATGTCAGAATATCCTGTAAAATTGAAGTTAGTGTATCAGTAAATAGTACTTGAATTCTCTCGCTGTCATCGTTGATTCTGGATATATAATAACCCGTATTATACTGGTGATATTGGTTATATGGTAGTTTAAAAAGCTTCTTTAGGGTGTCTTTTCTTATATCGACTATAGCTTTGGTATTGACTTTTAAAAAAAGCATCCTTGTAGCGTAACTCACTAATCTTATGACTACCAATAACAACAAAGTGATTACAACCAATACAATCAATTCTGTGACATCTTTTTTGGGCAAAGAGTGATCAAGTATTCTCTTCGTAATCAGCGGAGCAGGAAGAATCATTATTGAACTGATAATCAGCATCAAGCTGCCAATAATCAGACTATATCTGTACTGGATCAAGTATTTTGAAAGAAATTGGTAGTATCCACGTATATTCTTGATATCAAGCACCTGATTTCCTACAGATATAGAATACTCGTTGATCTTCCATCGAAGCACTTTCTAGTTTGTCATTTACTACATCAACCTGTGAAAAAATCTCAAGGAGGTTGTCTCTTACTTGATAAATATCAAATGATACTTCTGTGATAGATTCGAAGTAGTGATTGTGTCTACCATCATCTTGGTGAATGAAAAAGTTCATATCCCAAGTCGCCTGATTTATACCACTATTGTAGTATTGTATTACTAGATAATCATCTCCACTCTGTCGGAACATCGTACGCTTGTTAATAGGTAAGTTCAATGCGTAAGGGGAATTGATATCAAATACGAAAAACCCACCTTGTAGTAGATGATCACTTACTGACTTGAAGGTAGATAGCCACTGCGAATAATTCAACAGGTGATTGATAGAGTCAAACATACAGAGAATAAGATCGAATTTTCGGTCTATCTTGAAGTCTGACATATCTTGGAGAGACAACTGTGCTCTCGGGATGTTTATGTTTGCTGATTGCAACATTACTGGTGAGAGATCAAGACCATAGATATACTTCGATCTACTAAAATAGGACAAATTTTTTCCCGTGCCGCAGGCAATTTCAAGCACAGCGTCGGTTTCTATATGATAATGTGATGCTAACTTATCCATAAAATCGCTAAACATAGTCCCAAAATTCATAAATGAATCATAGTACCTTCCCAAGATATCGTAATTCGCCATGATAGTCTCCTATATTTAAAATTAAATAACTGCCCGAATATGTTTGAAAGGATTTTGATTTACTTAGGGTTTGGTTGGTCTACTGGTGGCTTCTTCGGTGGCGGATCAATACACTGTTGATTTGAATTCAACTCGCCCTTGAATTCAACTTTTAGAGGATCGGCTATTAGGTCAAATGCCTCTTTGATTGTTTGTTCTGCGTTATTCATTTTTTACCTCCTAGTCCTTATCAAACAAATCGAGCAGTAATAAAAGTTTTCTTGAATTTTGTAATAGCTGTTTGGCATCTACATGCACCTACTTTCAGGCATATGTGCGCTATTAAACATACCTTACAGGGTTCTATTACTTCCTGGGTCAGAAATGACTTATAATGATACATCTTGTCGTCCTCCCAGATGTCTATGAACCTTTTGTCTCTAACATTACCTATGAATCGATCAACTATATTTGTACATGGGTACACATAGCCATCAAAGTTTAATACACAAAATCGCTCAAATTCTCCCTTGGTACCGCAGCACTTGGTATAGCTTGGGTTATCAGAAAACATGATTGAACTTGTATCTTCTTCGATAGAGAGATACTCAGTGATAAAACGCCCTAGAGAAAGTGTTACATTGGAGTTACGAGTAAGTTGCTCCAGTGTATTAATCATTTTGACAAGTTCATTTTTTGTCAGTGTAAGAGACTGCTCATGTGTCTTGGCATTTCCAACGAAATTGATGTAGTTAACATGCCACCTTACACTACGAGACAGACTTTTTAAAAAATTGCAGATATCCTCAATCTCACTGTAATTCATTCTTGATATGACTGTAGCAATATTTATATGGAACTTGGGATCATCATTTACAAAGTCAAGTTTATAAATGAGATTTATATTGTCTAACAAAGGCTTCCAAGTAGCGAACCCATTTCTGATTTTGTTGTGGGTTTCTTCTTTAACAGCATCAAGGCTTATACCAACTACTCTAAGTCCACAATCATATAGCCTTCGCAAGAGGTTTGGGGTTAATAAAACTCCATTACTGGCGAGAGTGACAAAGAGTTTGTTATCAGTAGCACTTCTTACAACCTGAGCAAGGTTTGTGTGTAGAGTCGGCTCTCCACCTGTAATGCCAATCTGTAAAACTCCCATCTCATAAAACTGTCTAAAAAGGTCGTTAAAAATGTTAACAGGTAACTCTATGTTCTTGAGAACGGATGCATAATAACAGTGAGCACACTTCATGTTGCAGTAACCTGTGACATTTATAGAAACGCGCTCGAGTGGGATCTTGCCATCATAACAGATGTAATTATCTTTCATTGTTCGAAGTTTGCTTCTATCTTCCAGATTTTCAATATAATGTGCCAAACCTGTCAATGTGTCGTAAATGAAAAACTCATCTTTTTGAGAGTATTCGACAATCCTATACCGATTCATTTATAACCTCTTTTATGACGAAAGATTCAAAGTCATCATATATTCCATGTTTATAGAGACTACATATAGTATCATCAATATCCAGATATCCCTTACCATTCAGGAGAGCCTTTCCTCTGCATCCTGTACCACACATCGGTAAGTACTTACACTCATTACAGTCATCTATCGATAGGTCACTGATCTTTAACTCTTTAAACTTTCTCATTTTGGGTGAATTCCAGATTTGTGCCAGAGAATCACTATGTATAGACCCGCAAACATAATGCGGATAAGTCAAACCACATGGAGTAACAGAACCATCAGGGAAAATTACACAGACGTTCTTATAATACTCACAGCAAAGTGAGTCTTTCGTGTAGTGAATATCCTTAATTAGGTACGTCTGGCCAAATAGATGTCTGAACAAATGGCCGTATTCCATCTCGCATGGCTTCCCATCTTTGACCCACATCCGTATCAGCTCTTTTATCCCACTAATTTCTTCTTCCATGCTGATTCGATATTGACTTCTGTTCGATACCCAGTTTCCAAGATTGAACCCATTGCTAATACGTAGTCTTTTAAAACTATGGTACTTCTTCATAAATGTATATATATCCAGAAGCTGATGGAGATTGCTTTTGTTAAGTAGGACGTTTATGAACAGCTTAGCGTCAAACCCTTCCAAAATATCCAAGCCACTGCATAAATCATGAAATGCATTTGTCTTTCCTCTGAAACCATCGTATGCTTGATACAATCCATCAACGCTAACGTAGAAAGTCAGATCGAAAGCTTCGATCAACTGGTTTACTACCCCACGAGTATTTTCTAGCAGATTCGCATTGGTGAAGATGTTCTCTATTCTCATTCCATATTTTAAGCATTTTTCTATAAGAAACTCAATAGTTACAGGATACAAGAATGGCTCTCCTCCAGTCAAAGACAGGTTTAAAACGTTCATCTGATAGGCTTCTTCTAATATAGCCCCCAACTCCTCTATCGAAAAGTGCTTATTGACATGTCACCCACATAACAATGTTTGCAATGTAAATTGCATTTTGATGTGATATGAATCGTAAGTCTCTTGATCAACTCACCTGTACAAACAGGGGAAACAAAACCTGTTCTTTTACCCTCGGAATACTTTAGAATGTTAAGCTGGAACAAACGTTCAGCCTTTTCTTTTATCGCATCTTTACAGTCGTATTCAGAAACCAACTCTTCTAAAGTTTAAGTTCCGTCGCACATAGCAAGAAATCGATAGAGTAACTCAGAAACAGTATATGTTACTCCAGAATAGTTATTGAAGAGCATTTTACGCTCATTACAGTTCTTAAGATACCATCTGTCTGATAGAGCAACTTTCATCTCGTTCTGCATAAATCCTTCTTTTATAATGGTATAAACAATTAAGTGACGTCCCAAATGTTGGTGTAAATTCCAACTCATAATTTGACGCCTATTTGAGAACATTTTAGGTTCTCGCTTCTTGCAATTTATCTAAGGCCATATGACCTGTTACAATATTTTTCATCTCTGCCTTTTCTGTCAAGCTTTTTTTTTGCAGCTACCGTTTTGCGACGGATTACAGCCATGTGGAGCCCGCGGAACAGGGCTGCAATCCATTGCGAGCAAGTGCGCTACCTGCCTCTGACTTGCTAGCTTATCTTTGATTGTTTCTATTGGATTACTAAGGTATATCCTGCCAGTTGTTCAGTCATCCGAATACCCTTGCAGTATGGCTCCCATTAGCCGTGTGAAACTCTTCTTACTCCGGAAAAATGAGAATGCATTTTTCCCTGCGACGCAATTCCTCATTGAGACGTTCTATGGGATTGGTGCTCTTTATCTTGCTCCAGTGCGAGGGCGGGAAATCCAGATATATCACAATATCATGATAAGTGCTATCAAGCCAGTCCAGAAGCTCTTCTCTGCCCTTGGCTGAAACCTCTCTGGTAAGATCACCCCAAGCCGCATCAAACATGTTTTTGGTACCAGAGTTAACCAAGTTCTTAAGAAGGGGTAAGAACCAGAGTAAATCAGTCTTCGAAACCTTGCTGCTAGCATTACGCATCCAATGGACTATGCAGCGTTGCCGCAATTGACCAGGGAAACATTCGTGAAGTGCTTTTATCAAGCCATCGTGCTCGTCACTAATCCAGAGTTCGCAACGCTCAAGTCCACGCGTTTTCAGGCTTTGCAGGAAACTTTTCCAATTGTGATAGCTCTCACTGTTCCCAAGTTCCATGCCCAGTACATCTCTGTACCCATCTTCCTTGAGCGCAATAGCTATCAATACCGCTGTGGAAACAACCCCACGCTCTGTTCTGACCTTGGTATATATGGCATCAATCCACACGTAGGCATAACGCTGGTCAAGCTCTCGGTTTCTCCATGTCTGTACTTCTTCATCTATCTGTGAGGCGCACCGGCTAACGGGACTGCGATTAATGTTGACTAAACCCATATCTGCAAACAACTTATTCATTTTGCGGGTGGAAACACCATTGAAATAAGCCCCTGTGATTATGCTGATCATAGCTCTGTCTATCCTCTGATAATGCTCTAAAACTGAAGGATAAAAGCTTCCTTTGCGGAGCTTGGGTATCTTTACTGATACTGGCCCTATAGCCGTTGATAGAGGCTGTTTGCGCTGCCTGTAGCCATTGCGATAGTTATCCCTGTCTTTGCTCCGCTCATAAGGCTCTACTCCAAGCCGATCACTCAGCTCCGCATCTATAAACCTTTGTATGCCATATTCAAGCACTTTTACTTATTCTTTTGGCATCATTTCATGAATTATCTTGACTATTTCATCCCCTTTGTTTTTCTTTCTCTTTGGTTGAGTCATGTTCTTCTCCTTGTCTTTTTAATTTGTTAAACCATTAAAACAATGAGTTCGATTTGGCTCAACCTTTTTCTTCTTTTGGCTTGCCTAATTTACACCAACCTTTGAGACGTTACCGCCAAGTATGCTGAGCAATGACATTCTGTTTATCCGCGAAGCAATACAAGACCCAAATAACAAACTGTACGTAACGGTAGCAATGAAGTTTGCAGATCTCGCTCCTGGAGACCCTGTAGCGAGTATAAGCCTAGAGCTTCACAATCCACCTATTCCCCGTGATTATGATGAATATGCGATTTATGATCCAAGCACTTATGTAAATGTGCCCCTTACTCCTATCGACGGCAGCTCTTATGGAACAAACATCACCCAACAAACTCCTTCTTCAATACAGGATGGTTATGGTAATTACCTGTTTGAATATTACGTTGATTTATCAGCAGTCACCTCATATATGACCGGTG
>JALNYB010000072.1 GCA_023230065.1 Candidatus Methanomethylophilaceae archaeon | reverse complement strand
GTGATCGGACGGGAATGCTTCCGACAGGGGATCCAGCAATCCTTCGGCGGCTTTGGCCAGAACTCTGGAGGTGCCTTCGTCGGTCACGGCCTCCACCTCGATCCTGTCGCGCCTGGGTCTGGGATCGCGCACGGTCCCGTCCTCGGAAAGGGCACCCAGATATTCCGACTCCTTCCTCCTTCTGCCCGTGTCGGCATCCGTGACCAATCTCTGTCTGCGGACTATATGGATATTACCTCTTTTCTCCACGGTCAGACCAGTCTCGCCGTTATCCCTCTTTTTTTCGAGCCATTCCTTCGCCCATAGATCCGCTTCGCAACCCATATTGTACCTAATGTGGTACATACATATGAACCTTTCCTATGTTGCAAGCCAATTTAAAAGATCAGAAAAAAGATATTTGCCCTCAAATACCTTTGTACCTCAAGTTACAAAATTAGAATTATAATTATGTATTTAAACTCACAACTCGTGTTTAAATTGTGTTTCGTGCACATATCAGATTTTGAGGCAAAAATGAGAGAAATAAGTAAACTAGCTGTACTGATAGTATCCTCTGATGCAGGTGCCGATTCTTCTAAAGGCAGAATGTTGGATGCTATAAAAAATGAACTAGAATCTTCGAATGTATCTGTAAAAATCTCTACGAATTCAGAAAGTGTAAAAAAAGGAATTAGAGCCATAAGCAGTGGAGTTGATGCCATAATAGTTGATTGGAATCTTCAGGATGCAGCGGACATAATACGAAATATGCGTTCTATGGACTCAAACATCGGCATATTCCTCATGACCGATCCCGAATCGTTAAGTGGCATCCCGTTCGATCTTCTTTCCAAAGTGAATGAATATCTTTGGATACTCGGAGATACCCCATCATTCATTGCAGGTCGTATCGAGGCTTCGATGAAGAGATATCGCAAAGAACTACTCCCGCCTATGTTCAAAAGCTTAGTAGAATTCTCTGAAGATTATGAATATTCTTGGCACACTCCAGGACACACTGCTGGAACGGCGTTTTTAAAAACCCCAGTAGGGCGTCTTTTTTATAACTTCTTCGGAGAACAACTTTTTAGATCCGATCTCTCGATATCGGTCGGAGAGTTAGGATCATTATTAGATCACAGCGGTCCCATAGGTGATGCAGAAAAATACGCATCCAAAGTATTCGGATCGGATATGACATTCTTTGTAACCAATGGCACATCCACTTCAAACAGAATCGTACATGTAGCAATAACCTCACCAGGAGACGTAGAGATCGTAGACAGAAACTGCCACAAATCCTTGGAACATTCCATAACAATGAGCCATGCAATACCTATATACATGATGCCTACGAAAAACAGATACGGAATATTGGGGCCCATTCTTCCAGAAGGTATGTCTCCGGATGTCATCAAGAAAAAAATAAACGACAACAAACTAATAAAGGACAAGAATTCCAAGCCTTCTATGGCAGTTGTTACAAACTCAACATATGATGGAGTTTGCTATAATGTCACCAAAGCCGAGAAGATCCTCGGTAAAATAACAGACTGCGTACATTTCGATGAAGCCTGGTATGGGTATGCCAGATTCAACGAATTATACAAAGACAGATATGCCATGAGAGATGATGATTCACCTTCAGATGATCGCCCCACGGTATTTGCTACTCAATCCACTCACAAACTTCTTGCGGCATTATCACAGGCTTCTATGATACACATAAAAGAAGGAAGGAAAAAAATAGAACCGACACTTTTCAACGAAGCTTTCATGATGCATGCCTCCACGTCTCCCCAGTACGCAATAATAGCCTCTCTAGATGTTTCTTCTAAAATGATGGACTCAAACGGAAAATTCCTTACTCAGGACTCAATAGATGAAGCCGTAAGATTCAGACAAACGATGGCAAGAATAAGAAGATCCATCAATGAAAGAAATAAAAAAGACTGGTGGTTCAACATCTGGCAACCTGATACCATCTGCCTGACGGACAGAAAAGAAAAACAAGATTTTGCGGATGTTCCAGCAGAAGTACTTGAGCATGAACCAAATTGTTGGATACTACACCCTGGAGAAACATGGCACGGATTCGGAAATATAGAAGACGGATGGGCAATGTTGGATCCAATAAAAGTAACGGTTCTGACACCTGGTATGGAAGATAACGGAAAGCATTCCGAATTCGGTATACCTTCGGCGATTGTCCTTGCGTTCTTAGATCAACGTGGAATCGTCAACGAAAAATCCGGAGATTACAATATATTATTCCTATTCTCCATGGGTGTCACAAATGGAAAATGGGGTACATTGGTATCTGAACTGTTCCAATTCAAAAAATTGTTTGATGAAGGTGCACTTTTAGACGATACCATTCCCAACATCGTCTCTGCACATTCGAAGAGATATGGCGGCATGACACTCGCTCAATTAGCAAAGGAGATGCATGAACAGATCAAGTCCACAAGACAAACACAGGTAGCAAACGAGGCTTGTTCCATATTGCCGGAGCAGGTCATGACACCGTCAGATGCATATACCGAACTAGTCAAAGGTAATGTGGAACATGTGAAGATCGATGACATCGACGATCGTATAGTTGCGACCGGAATAGTCCCATATCCTCCGGGTATACCGTTACTTATGCCCGGCGAGAGGACCGGAAAGAAAAACGGACCCATATTGAGTTATTTGCGTGCTTTAGAAGAATTCGATAGAAAATTCCCAGGATTCGAACACGATTCACACGGTGTCGAGGTGATCGACCATGACTATTACATCTACTGTATCAACGAATGACGACCCCAACAGCAATGAAAATAAATCCAAATCGTCAACGGGAGTTAAATTAGGAGTCACCGCCTTGGCGATGATCAATGTAGCCGCTGTACTGAGTCTCCGTAATTTCCCTCAGATGGCATTGGAAGGTTGGAGCATGGTATTCTGGTACATCTTGTTCGCAGTGACTTTCCTTATACCTGTCGCACTAGTAGCAGCAGAACTTGCATCCACCTGGCCTAAAGCAGGAGGTATTTATGCCTGGGTCAAAGAAGCTTATCCAAAAAAAGGAAGTTTTATAACGATCTGGTGTTCGTGGACCAACAATATAGTCTACTTCCCAACGGTCGCATCATTCATCATGATCACCTTGGCCTATACTATACTGCAGCCTACATTTGGTAATAATGCTGTCTACATGACCATAGTTATGCTCGCTTCGATGTGGATCTTAACGTTTTTCAACTTCACGGGCATGAAGAATTCTACAAAACTCAGTACCATGGGTACTCTCTTGGGATCCTTGGTTCCCATCGGTATACTTATCATGATTACATTCATATGGCTTCTAAACGGTCACACATCAAATATGGGAGATTTTACTGCAAGTGCTTTGCTTCCCAGCAACACAGGAAATCTCTTGCAAACATTCACTCTCGCTTCGAGTCTTGTTCTCATTTATGCAGGAATGGAAATGGCTGGATATCATGCCAGAGATACTAAAAATCCACGTAAAGACTATCCTAAGGCCATGTTCTTTGCTGCTGCCATAATATGTTTGGTCTCGATAGCTGGTACGTGGGCAGTCGGATCCATTGTACCAATTGATTTCCTAAACAGCGAGAACGGTCTAAACGGAGGAGTCATCGAAGCATTCAGCATAGCGCTAGATGACATGGGCGTCGGATGGTTGCTAGTTCCTCTAGGATTGATGCTGACTGTTGGAATACTGGCTCAACTCTCGACTTGGATGATTGGGCCTGCAAGAGGTCTTGCACCCGCGGCATATACTGGTGATCTGCCTCCTATTTTCCGTAAGACAAACAAGAACGGTGCTCCAATCGGGGTGCTCATCATACAGTGTGCAATCTCATCTATATTTGTCATGGCGTATGTCATCATGACCATATTGAAAATTGACGGGTACTGGGTACTAGTGGCGATAACATCTCTGATCAATATCATCATGTATTTCTTCATGTTCATAGCATTCGTAAAACTTAGAAAAACACAAAAGGACAGGACACGTCCGTTCAAGCTTCCCGGAGGAACTGCTGGAATGTGGATCCTAGCAATTGTTTCAATAGGTACTCTCGGATTCGGATTCATCTTCGGATTATGCCCAGAGGATCCGACCGGTTATAGCGCTATCGAAATGGCAGTATACATCTTAGGTATGCTGATTGGTGTGATCGCCATTGCAATCTTACCTCCATACATCATACAGAACAGATTGAAGAAGGATTCTTGGTTGCCTACCAAAGAAGAATTAGAGGAATTTGAGGCAGGAGAGATACAAGATGATCAATGACCTCTAAACTGGCCATTGATGAATAATCTGGAATCAACCACGACTGTACTGAAAAACATATCAGTACATCCAAATAAACTCATTATCTTTTCAAAATCGTTTTTGAACCTCAACTGAAAGTTGAAACCAATTTACAGATTGGGAATGAATATTAATTTTATGAGAAGAACGCAAACGAATTAGAGTGTCCCGACATAACATTACTGAAAAATAAAAGAAAACCATTATTGCGCAAATCAAGAATTCAATGATACAAGAGAACCACTATGATTGTTTGAAATTACCAGGATGATGACGATGATACGTAATTGGGTAAGATTGGTGCAAGGGATGGGATTTGAACCCACGGACCACTAAGGATTAGGCCCTGAACCTAACGTCGTTGGCCAGGCTTGACTACCCTTGCATCAATCGGACAAAACACTTTTTCATATAAAAGGAGTGTGTGCATATCGATGTAAATTACCGATATGCAATTAATTGCAATTTTTCAAAGGCTTATGCTTTCATGATCTTCATCCATCCACCGGACTCGTATATAGCTAGTTTCCTCTGGTGGAGAATTTTATCGAAATCTTCCCATGAAATAACATCAAGCCTGTTATTCTTGCCCTTAGTAAACTGAACTCCTTCCGTACCTTTTACTTTGCCGGGCTTGAGTCCCTTATTACTTGCAATGACCTTTGCCTTACCTATGTCTATTTTTTCCATTACCATAATAATCGCCCCTTATGCCCCCAGGCATAGTGTATGTAATCATCCAGATGTAGAATATTTAAATCTTTTTGAAAGATCTGACTAAATTTTGATTTTTTTAAGCCAGTTGATTATTTTTGTCACCCTTTGAATCACTCTCGAATAACAATTAATATCAAGAAGATACGACTCTATTGTCATCTATGGTAACGCAGAACCTCGTAACTTTAAAGTCGACGAGCGAAAATGACCTAACACCTGAAAAAGCACTCCTTACAGGCATTACTATTGGTCGCATTTACAAAACAGTAACAATCGGTGTAGAGACGAATCCAAGCAGCAGAATGATTAAGGATGCTGTGATTTCCGGATTGCTTTCTGTCGGAGCTACGGTGTGGGATGCTGAGACAGCTCCTACCCCCGCGGTCGCATTAGCTTCCAAGAATTCCGATTGCTTCGTAATGATCGGCGCACCCAATGATTATGGCATTGTCAGTAGCATTTACGTACATAATCCGGACGGTTCTGCGTTCAGCGATGAACAACTAAGATATCTTCTTAGGATCTCTGGAGAAGATTTCGAATATCCTACATACAAAGCAATAGGAAACATTCATCACTGCGATTCCGTCGTAGAAAGATATAACAGAAAACTATCTAAGTTGTTCAAAGAAGTCAACTGCCCGGTACTGATCGACTGCGGCTGTGGTTGCACCTCGTTGTGTGCACCTCAGATCCTGGCATCCGTAGGTGCCGATGTTACCACTGTTAATTCTCAATTTGACATTAATTACTGTCCAAGGCCTCCTGGTGTAAGCAGTTCCGATGTTGCAGGAATGAGTGAACTTATCAACGCCAACCTAGGAAGCATCGGTATCGCACTCAACGGAGATGGAACCCGCTTAGCACTTTTAGACGAGGGAGGAAGATACGTCAAACAGGAGGAGATCCTTGCTCTGATGCTCATCTACCTAAAACCGACGAAGATCGTCGTTCCCATGAATACATCCGCAATGATCGATGATGCATTCTGGGGATTGATTGGAGAAGGAGTTACATCCTCTGCCAAGCCACATGCGGAACGTAAGATCGTAAGAACAGAATCTACTATCGAAGCGATAACAAAGGCCATAAAAGAAGAAGACGCAGAATTGGGTGCTATGAACGACGGTACGTTCATCTTCCCGGAAATATCAATGTGTTCAGATGCTATCTATGCCGCGGTCCTTCTGTCAAAGATCGCTGGTGAGAACAGTATTAGGAATCTTTTAGCATGTTTCCCGAAGTATATCACACTCAACGATGTCATTCACTATACAGGAAATATGGAACTTTTCGGAAAAAGATTCAAAGAG
>JALNYB010000071.1 GCA_023230065.1 Candidatus Methanomethylophilaceae archaeon | reverse complement strand
TGAGCATTGGTGGTTCTTTTTTTCATAAGATTGTTCCACTACATATTAGTTTAAATGGTACTAATGGATGATAAAAGCTAAAAACCATACAAAAATAGTGGCGATATTGCAGAAGCACAATTATGATTCAACAAATCTGCAATGCATCGGAACCGGCAAAGAAGGGCAAATATTTGAAACAGAAAAACTGATTTTCAAATATTTCCCAGACAAAAAAATTATCCCGGAGACCACACTAAATTTCATTAAAGAACACATTCTCGGCAATCAGGAGATCCAGGGTCTGCGTAGAATAACAGATATTCTCGAAACCGATACCGAACTTGTGTTCGTTTCTCCAAACATGCATTGTTCTCCATACAAAGGAGGAGATGAAATTGGAACCCTCCATATCCTCAAAGACGCACACAAAAACGGATATGTCCATACCAATTTCAAACCTGATAATCTCATGTACTCGGAAGGAAATGTCCTAGAACTCATTGACGTGGGAAGAGATGTGGTTCCGCTGACGGACGCCCTTTTCAAGAATATGGTGGAACGGGCATTTCTTACAACATACTACTCTGACTCGCCACAACTTGCAAAGATGATGTCAGCATTGCACACCGAAAACAGAAACATCGATGAGATGCAATTACGTAATTATTCTCAAAAACTATGCCTAATTCTAGGGGATGAGCATGAGTGAGTAAAAAAGTTGGAATAATTGGTCTTGGATCGGTAGGATGGGCAACCGTCCACAGCTTATCTCCAAAATACGAATACTGCGGGTATGACATAGCAGATTCATATGATTTCTCTGCAATCTTATCCTCTGATATTGTCTTCATTTGCGTACAAACCCCTCTTTCACAGGAAAATCGTCTTGACAGTTCGGCTGTAGATGACGTATTATCACAGTTGGATGAAGCGGGTTATAAAAACTGTATCGTTGTCAAAAGTACGTTATCAGTCGGGTTCATGACTAAAGCAGCAGAAATGCATCCAAAACTCCGCCTTGTTTACATGCCCGAATTTCTACGGGAACGCTCTTCTTTCACCTGGTGCATGGAACCGGACAGAATAGTTGTCAGCGGAAATGATACCGACATGGAAGAAGCTCTATCATATTTCACCTGGGTGCCGGAATCCGTACCAAGACTGAAAATGTCATGGCGTTCCGCTGAAATAGGGAAACTTGCTCATAATGCTTACATTGCAACAAAAGTCAGTTTCACCAATGAAGTAGAAGCTCTTTCTCTCATGCATGATGCGGACCCGTATGATGTGATGCATCTTGTCTGGACCGACAGAAGAGTGAACTGTCCGGAGCATCTTACACCGTATCTTGGTGGATATAGCGGTAAATGTGTACCAAAAGACACAACGGAACTGATGAACTGCGGAGGGAAACACATCCTTCTGGAAGCTGTTGAAACAGTAAACAACAGTCTCCGGCAGAAACCAAACCAAACATCACGAACAGAAATAATCACAATTATTCCCACACACAGCCGCCCAGAATATCTTCAAAAAGCCATTGCATCAGTGGCAAACCAGAGAAAGCAGCCATCTAAAGTATACATAGTTTATGATGATGGAGACTCGTCTTATCATGAAATTGAGAGAATAGCATCAGAATTCTCATCATCACTTTTCATCTCGGTTCTAAAAAACAGCCATACAAAGAATTTGTCCGGTGCAATCAACACAGCACTCGAACAGGCTGAAAAGGAATTCCCTGATACAAAGAATACATTTGTCTCGAATCTGGACGATGATGACTGGTGGGATATTTCCTATCTTCAAAACGTTTCCAAATATGCTGATGAGACAAAAGCTGACTGGATCATTTCAGGTCTGATTCGCCATGATGAAAGAAATCCGAACGGATATCATCAGCCGGTTCCGCAAACCCTGAAAGCTGATATGTTCTACATATCCAATCCAAACATCCAGGGTTCTAATCTATTTGTCAGATTATCCAAGATGCTTGAAATCGGAGGATTCGATGAAAACCTAATGTCAACAACGGACAGAGATGTCGGAATCAGACTATGCAAAGCAAACACATCGTATGCAGTTTTGAATAATCATCTGGTACATCACAATGCCGTTGACGACCATCCACGCCTCTCAGTTCCCGGATGTGTGAAAAAAATAAACGGTATGCGTGCATTCTATCATAAATACTCACCCAATATGACGGAAGAGGAAAAAGATGCTTTCAAACAGCGTGCATCCAAATTATTCACTGTCGATATTGAGGAATCAGCATGACCGAATATTGCCCTCACCTCTGGAAAACAGTCACCATAGATCATAAGGGAGATGTGTTCCACTGCTGCAAAATCAATCCATTGAATCTTGGATCTATCTACGAAAAGCATCTGTCAGAACGTCTCAACACCCCAGAAATACAGTCAGTAAGAGAAAAATCTCTTCATGGAACGCTGCCGTGCTATGCCGACTGTAATCTCATCAGAAAACCATGTGATGCTGCGTCAGATCTTACAAAAGCTTGTGATTACAACCGTCTCACTGACCTTTATGTTGATTTCGGGATGAAATGCAATATCTGCTGTGTGATGTGCAAACAGCGTGAGAAATACAAAACAGATAAGCGCGGCCTTACCTGTGCTATCCTGAAAAAGAATATTGATTACTCGCCGTTCCAACACATCTACCTGCAGGGCGGTGAACCGCTCTATATCGAAGAGTGCCTGAAATTCATGGATTATCTCTCATCCATTGGGAAGAAATATTCGCTTCTCACGAACGGTCTTCTGATTCCAGATTCAATGGCGAAAAAGTTAGCCAGTAATGCTGATCTCATCAGCATCTCGCTGAATGCAGCAACCAAAAATACTCACGAAATAGTGAATGAAGGCTCATCATGGGAAAAAGTACTCGAAAACATTGCAAGTGTCAGGCAATATCGGCAGGAATATGGAACATCACTTTCAATCAACGGAAGGATGACACTAACAGTTCATGCCCTTCCAGAAATCCCTCTGTTCCTGAAATCATTTGAAGAGTTCGGATTTGATACGGTAAACTTCGGGTATGATTTGGCTACTGTTCCAAAGTATCTGGAAGGACATCCTGACTTCAAAAAGAATCTATCAGCACAGATAAAGGAAGTTCTTGGTAATGCGGATAGGAAAAAAGTTGATACCCTGCGCCTTGAACAGTTGGGTTTAATCTAAGTAGTATCCGCGATAGAATGCGATATCCCATAGAAGCTGATACAGGAACACCCGGAATCCTTTCTTTTTGAATAAATCGTAATAATGACTCCTTTTAACTCCTTTCAGAGCATATCCAATCTCCGTTTCTGGAATATCAGGGTATAACGTTACGAGGCGTTTACTACTCTCCCGACATCCAGAACCGATTCTTCGTGCTGCTTTCAAATCATGTGTTACTAACTCTGCACTATGGGATATCCATACATTTTCTAGATACAGAACCGGAACATTTTCTTGCTGTATTCTGAAATTCAGATTTGCATCAACGGCAAAAGGGATAGCATCATCAAAGAGAAAACCTTTGATTCTTTCCGGGAGGGTTCGTGACACAGCAATTCCCGGTGTGTAAACAACCGGGAGGGAATTCACATAATCCCTGGCTTCTGCAAGCTCACGCGAAAGGAAGTCATCTTTTCTTTCAAAACGAAGAGGTGACCTGACGACAGCATAATCATTAAGTCCGTCTATTAGGGCAGAAATAGATTTTTCCCCGAATATCGTGTCTGAATCCGTAATGATGATTTTATCTGCTGATGCTGATTCAAAACCGATATTGGAAACAATAGACAGATTTCCCGGAGGCGAATGCTTACAAATTACACCAATATCTCTAAGGCGTTTTTCCATATCCTCATTTGGATTCATCACAACAATAATTTCAACAGATTCATCAATGCTCGCAATGCAGTCAAAGACACGCTCATCGTCTTTACAGCGGATAACTACAGTTGCATCAGGACTCATTGTATCAATATAAGGTAAGATTTGGTCTGTTCTGCTCAAATTTCCGGTATGCTTCAACCCAGCTTTTCGACCGGGGTTCGCCTGTCAGGATTTTACGGTTTTCAGGATGGATATAATGCCTGGAACAAAAATGACCGCAGTACCGGCAGAGCATCGAACGCTGCATCATCAGTTCCTCTTGTGAAAACGGAAGATGTTTTAGTCCAATATCGAAACCCATTACTCTGTCAATTCCTCCTCCAACCCCGCAAACATAGTAGCCATATTTGTTCAATCCAAGACCGCAGTCAGAAGTTGTGCTGCATCCGTTCCGGTAGTCAGAGAACAGGAATGCTTTTTGGTCGATTGGTGCAAGATTGAACGGCTCAAAATAACTTTGATGAGGTGTTTGTTTATGCGTATTAATTATCGATACACCTGCAGGGATTTCTGAGAATTGTGATGTGATGTCTTTTCCATTGCCGCTTGTAGTTATCTGAATTGGTGTTTCTGGAGAATACACTGATTTGTATTCAAGAAGAATCGAACATATTTCTTTCAACTGTGGATGAAGAAATGGTTCCCCTCCAAGCAATCCGATGTTCTCCCAGTATACGTTATTTGCAATGGATTCTTCCACGAATCTCTTTATTTGTTGGATAGACATTAACGAGTCTTTATCGGGTGCCTGCGAACAGGAGCGGGCACAATTCCTGCAGCGGAGATGGCAGTCATACGTAATGTCAATCTCTATCCGGTTAAGATTTGTCGGAAACTCAGGACCATTCAGACAATATGCAAGTTTGGATGCCCTGATGAGATGAGATAGTTTATGAAATCCGGAATCGGTCTCTTTTCTGTAATTCCAATCCTGTGGGGTTCCGATCAGATCAACTTTTCCAAACTGGATGTCCGGGATATGGTTGTGTTCAATCTCCCTCATAGCACCGTAAAGGAAAGATTTGTCTTTTTTTACATCATTCTGAGGGTGAATGTAGAATGTTCGGCCATCACCTCCGCGAAGTGAGACCATGCCTTTATCATGCTGCAGTTTCTGTAAAGAGCGATACCATGTCAGAGCATATTTTCCGTTAATAATCTCATTCGGGAACGGTCTTAATGCAAGGAGCCGTTCCTTGTTGAACAAACATATTCTTACCTCCGGAACGAACTCTCCAAGACATGGTGATGAATACGGTTTGAAATCATTTGATTTGTGAGCAATATTGAATCCAACTGAAACAACATTCTCAGCAGAGTTCAAAGCATCAATCATATCCTGCAAATAGTTGTGATTCCAGTCACGCCTGCAAATGAGGACATCTGCATCAGCCTGCAGTGTGTATTCTCCTTTCGTAATTTCAAAGGCGAAAATAGGTTGACTCATTGGAGCGTTTTTTGCAGTATGGGTTTCTGTTGTTTCTGAACCATACCATCTTTGATAAAGTTCCCGGACTGTTTTCTCATCGGACGGAGATACCACCCACCTATCGAGATATCCTTCATTTGTAAGGAGATTTGCTGTATCAATATTTTCCTGCTTATGAGGAGCTGCATATTGGCGAATGAAGTCACCCTCATTAGAATCAAAGACCAGAATTACCTCACAGAAACTCTTCTTTTCAAGCATTGTCACGATATGGCGAACCTGACGATAGAGCATGTCTCCATCCCCCTGATACGATGCTTTGATTAGAAGAGATACTGTTGATTCCATGGGATAGTTGTTTTAAAATACGATTCTCTTTTTAATAAGTATTATTATCCTACTTTTTTATATGCCGATTATTTATCTTCCATTTTCTTTATATCAACCCGTTTTATTACTAAAAGTAGGGGTTCCCCACATGTTGTGTAGTATGTCTGGTAACTTTCAGCAACGTTGATCTTCTTGATTCAGGCATATCACGAGCGTTATGAAAGACCTGACAAACACCCCCTAATCCCAACCCAGCATACCCTACCTATACATTCTTATTCGATCAAACCCACATCAGCAGTAACGAAACGCACAACGTCAGTACCTGACGAAAAGACGTTTCCCAAAGGAAAAGGAGACAGTGGAAACTACGATAGACATACAGCAGGCAATCAAAGAACGTCATTCGGTACGCAGCTTTACCGATCAGCCAATCGAAGGCGAGATAAAAGCCTCCCTTCTGGAAGAAATCGAAGCATGCAATCGGGAAAGCGGACTCAACATCCAGCTGTGTCTCGATGAGCCCAAGGCATTCGGCGGCATGCGGGCACACTACGGGAAGTTTGAAAACTGTAAAAACTACATCGCCCTCATAGGCATGGCCGGAACCGATGAAAAGTGCGGATATTACGGCGAGAGACTCGTAATGAAAGCACAGCAGCTCGGGCTCAACACCTGCTGGGTCGGGATGACGTACAGCAAATCGAAAGCACCCTGTGTATTGAACAAAGGCGAAAAGATCCAGATCGTCATTGCGCTCGGCTATGGCAAAAC
>JALNYB010000070.1 GCA_023230065.1 Candidatus Methanomethylophilaceae archaeon | reverse complement strand
TAATACGTAAGTCTCAATACCTTTCTATGAGCAACAGCAGATTCAGAGCAGTCGAAGAAGCATTTCGCAAGGAACCTGTGATCGTAGCACCGCCGGCGCCTGCAACATCTGATTATTATGGATGTAATGTTTTCAACAGGGAGACGATGAGAAAATACCTCTCTTCTGAGACCAGAAGAGTAGTTTACGAATCGATCGAACAGGGCGTTACACTTGATAAATCCGTAGCAGAATATGTAGCAGTCGGCATGAAGCGTTGGGCAATGGATATGGGTGCAACGCATTATACGCACTGGTTCCAGCCTTTGACTGGAGGAACTGCAGAGAAACACGATTCTTTCGCGGAACCGCACGGACAGGGTACATCGCTTGAGAATTTCAGCGGAAAGCTTCTTTGTCAGCAGGAACCGGACGCATCATCATTTCCCAGCGGTGGATTAAGGAATACTTTTGAGGCAAGAGGATACACAGCATGGGATCCCTCGTCGCCTGCATTCATTCTAGGCGATGTACTCTGTATCCCTACTGTATTCATTTCATACACTGGGGAGGCACTCGATTATAAGACACCTCTTCTGAAATCCATCACTGCAGTTTCAAAGGCAACATCCGAGGTTTTGGAATATTTTGGAATGAAAAATGCAGCAGTTGAATCATATTTAGGCTGGGAACAGGAATATTTCCTTATCGATACTGCATTATGGGCGCAACGTCCGGATCTAATACTTTCGGAGCGCACACTTTTGGGTCACGACAGTGCGAAGAATCAGCAGCTTGACGATCATTACTTCGGGTCTATTCCGAAGAGAGCACTAGAATTCATGAAAGATCTGGAATACGAAGCATACAAGCTTGGGATTCCAGTCAAGACGAGGCACAACGAGGTTGCACCTAACCAGTTTGAACTCGCACCTGTGTACGAGGAAGTTAACCTTGCAAACGATCATAATTTATTGCTGATGTCAATAATGAAAACGGTTGCGGAGCGTCACGGATTCAAAGCATTGCTTCATGAGAAGCCGTTTGGCGGCATCAACGGTTCAGGAAAACACTGCAACTGGTCACTGGGTACAACCGATGGCATCGGATTGATGTCACCTGGTAAGACAGATGAGGAGAATCTTAGATTCTTGACGTTCATGGCTAACGTACTCAAAGCTGTTTATGATAACAACGGTCTGATGAAGGCATCTATCTCAACAGCGACCAATGCCCATAGGCTTGGAGCTAATGAGGCGCCTCCGGCGATTATCTCTTCATTCCTGGGAAGACAGGTCACCGAGGCATTCGAAGAGCTTCTGAACACTAAGGACATGGTTAAGATCGGATCTAAGAAGGGATATAGCTTAGGCATTCCGCAGATTCCTGAACTTCTGGTGGATAACACAGACAGGAACAGAACATCTCCTTTTGCGTTCACCGGAAACAGATTCGAGTTCAGGGCAGTTGGTTCCTCAGCTAATTGTGCGGCACCTATGACCGTATTAAACACTGTTGTTGCATATCAGCTTAAGCAATTCAAGAAGGCAGTGGATAGTAGAATTAAAGCAGGAACACCAGTTATGCAGGCAGTTCTCGATGAAGTACGTGAGACATACAGAGCTGCAAAGCCTGTATGCTTTGATGGAAATGGATATTCCGATGAGTGGAAGGTCGAGGCTCTGAAGCGTGGACTCGATTGCGAGACATCTGTACCTGTGATCTATGATGTCTGTACAACAGCACAGACCATCGGCATATACAAAGACACATGTGTGATGACCGATGTCGAACTCAATGCAAGGAATGAGGTCCGTTGGGAACTCTACTGTAAAAAGATTGAGATAGAGGCCCGCGTCTTAAGTGATCTGACATCGAACCATATTATACCTGTAGCAACAAGATATCAATCCATTCTTTTGGACAACGTGTTTAAGATCAAGGAACTATACTCAGAGAATGAGTTCGAGCAACTTGCTTCACACGAACTTGCTATGATAAAGGAGATCTCTGAACATATTTGTGCTTCAAGGGATATAGCATATCAGATGGACGATCTATGTGATAAGTTAGCTTTGTCAGAAGAAGGCCGTAATATGGCTGTTGGATATCATGACGAGGTCGTACCTCGTATAGAAGACATAAGAAAACACCTCGATGCATTGGAAATGATCGTAGATGATGAGATGTGGCCTCTGCCCAAGTACAGAGAACTTCTGTTCGTCAGCTGAGTCCGATGGTGTCTGTCATGAGAGGTACTTTGGGTCTCTATGATCCGATAAACGAGAGAGATTCATGTGGAGTAGGACTCGCAGTGAATGTTAGCGGTAGCAAGGATCATAGGATTGTGGAGTATGGACTCCAGATTCTTGAGAACATGGCTCACCGTGGTGCAGAGAACGCAGATGGTAAGACTGGTGACGGTACCGGAATAACGGTGCAGATTCCCCATGATTTCATCAAGACTCTAGATATACCTGTTCCGGAATTGGGAAGATACGGAACAGGGCTGATCTTTTTACCTAAGAATAAGAAGGATCAGGATGCTTGTTTGGAAATTCTTGATGAAGAATGTGAACGTTATGGCCTGCATAAGATCGCAGAGCGTGAAGTTCCTGTTGATCATGCGGTTCCAGGACCTTTAGCGCTCGACACCGAACCAAGGATAATCCAGGTTTTCCTCACAAGTTATGACAGTTCTGACATTTTGGAGCATAAGCTGTACGCTGTTCAAAAAAGAGTTGGCAACAGGATAGAAGCATCAAAGATCGCTTCTGCTGAGGATTTCTACATCTGCAGTCTCTCGACACGTTCTATGACATACAAGGGGATGCTCACGCCTGCTCAGATTAGAACTTACTATAAGGATCTCACAGATCCAAATTTCAAATCAGCGATCGCAATGGTGCACTCAAGATTCAGTACAAACACTCTACCTATGTGGAAACTAGCACAGCCTTTCAGGATGCTCTGTCACAACGGTGAGATCAACACCATCCGCGGTAACAGATCATGGATGAAAGCAAGGGAGAGTGTTTTAGAATCTTCAGTTCTTCCTGATATCAAATCATTGTTCCCGATAATGCAGGGAGGTATGAGCGACAGTGCCACGCTCGACAATGTGTTCGAATTCCTGACCATGTCCGGAAAGTCAATGCCCAATGCGTTGTCTATCATGATCCCGGAGTCTTGGAATAATAAGAATCCCATATCTGACAGTTTGAAGGCTTACTACGAATATCATAGTATCCTTATGGAGCCGTGGGATGGTCCGGCAGCAGTTCTGTTCACAGACGGAAGATATGCAGGCGGTATGCTTGACAGAAACGGTCTTCGTCCGGCAAGGTATTCACTGACAAAGGATGGGTTGTTCATTTTGGCATCGGAATCTGGTGTTATACAGATACCAGAGTCTGATGTAGAGGAAACGGGTCGTTTGATGCCAGGAAAGATGATGATAATCGATACTCAGAAAGGCAAGATCATGTATGATTCTGAAATCAAAAACGAACTCGCATCTGCATATCCGTATAGAGATTGGTTGGAGAAAAAAAGAGTGGAATTGGATGAGGTGTCCTCTGGAAGGGAGGTTGGACGTTCTGTTCCAGATCTGAACAAGAAACTTCTTGAGTTCGGTTACACTCAAGAAGATATCACCAAGATCATAGAGCCAATGGTATCTCAGTGCAAGGAACCTGTAGGTTCAACAGGATTCGATGCTCCACTGGCCGTCCTTTCCGATAAGCCTCAGAGATTATTCAATTATTTCAGACAATCATTTGCTCAGGTCACCAACCCCCCGATAGATCCTATCAGAGAGGAGTTGGTGATGTCAATAACCGGATACATAGGTTCCATTCATCAAAATATCCTTGATTCAACGTCTATGCATTGCAATATCGTGAAGGTCAGGCATCCTGTTATAACCAACAGGGAATTGGATCTTCTCAAGAATCTGAAATACAGAGGTTTCAATGCCGCAGTCATTCCGATAACATTTCCTATGGTTGACGGTTCGGAAGGAATGGAAAGGACCCTGAAAGACATCTGCAGGAAGGCTGAAGCAGCAGTAGATGCTGGTAATTCGTATATCATCCTTTCAGATAGGTGTGTTGACAAAGATAATGTTTCTATCCCTTCATTATTGGCCGTATCGGCTGTTCATCAGAGCCTGGTAGCCAAGAAGAAGCGTGTTCAGACAAGTATAATATTAGAGTCAGGAGAACCCAGAGAGGTCATGCATTTTGCATTGTTGTTCGGGTACGGTGCAAATGTTGTCAATCCATACATACCATATGCGTTGATCGAGAATATGGTAAAGGACGAGACCCTTAAGATCGATGTCAGTACGGCGGAACACAACTACGTCAAGGCATTGGAAAAGGGAATCCTCAAGATAATGTCCAAGATGGGTATCGCTACGATAAGATCGTATCGTGGCTCGAGGCTGTTCGAGGCCGTTGGTATAGATAAGGATGTTGCGAACAAATATTTCGGGAATACGGTCTCGCGCATAAGTGGATTGAAATTGAAGGACATATCGGAAGAAGCGATGTTGTCGCATAAAGTGGCATTCTCTCCTGGGGAAAAGGATCCCCTGTCAGAAGATAGAGGAGTTTACAATTACAAAAAAGGCGGAGAGAAACATTCTTGGAATCCTGAATCAGTCAAGGCACTGCACTCAGCTGTTCGTGAAAATGATGAGGAATCTTACAAGGCTTTCGCAGAAATGGAAGATTCAGGTGCATTCTTCATCCGTGATCTCATGGAGGTCAAGAAGGGAACACCTGTTCCTCTGAAGGAAGTCGAACCAGCAGCATCGATAATGAAGAGATTCATCGGCGAGGGCATCTCGTTCGGTGCGATTAGCAAGGAATCACACGAAACATTTGCAGATGCGATGAACAGGATCGGCTCTCGTAGTAACACAGGAGAAGGCGGAGAAGATCCTGCAAGGTTCAAACTAACCGCTGACGGCAGGGATCTCGGTTCAAAGATCAAGCAGATCGCATCTGGAAGATTTGGTGTGACCGCGCAGTATCTTGTCAATGCGGAAGAGATACAGATAAAAGTAGCACAGGGAGCAAAACCTGGTGAGGGTGGACAGCTGTTAGGATTCAAAGTCGATGAGGTGATCGCAGCTACAAGGCATACGATTCCAGGGATAACGCTTATTTCTCCACCTCCTCATCATGATATTTATTCTATCGAGGATCTTAAGCAATTGATCTTCGACATGAAATGCATCAATCCTACTGCTAAAGTAAGTGTCAAGCTCGTAGCCGAGGCAGGAGTAGGAACAGTAGCAGCGGGTGTTGCAAAGGCCGGTGCGGATATCATTCTGATTTCGGGAGCGGATGGTGGAACAGGCGCAAGTCCCTTGTCTTCTATAAGGTATGCAGGATTGCCGTGGGAACTCGGAATCGCTGAAGCTCAGCAGACCCTCATGATAAGCGGTCTGAGAGGAAAGGTAAGACTCCAGGTGGATGGTCAGATGAAGACCGGAAGGGACGTTATAATATCCGCTCTCCTAGGCGCGGAGGAATATGGTTTTGCAACTGCACCCATGGTCGTGTTGGGTTGCATTATGTGCCGCAAATGTCAGACTAACACATGTCCCGTAGGTATCGCAACTCAAGATCCCGATAAGCGTTCCAAGTTCAAGGGAACACCAGAGAACCTCATAAATTATTTCAGGTTCCTTGCTGAGGATGTCAGAAGACAGCTTGCGGCAATGGGATTCCGTTCCATAGATGAGATAATCGGACGTGCCGACCTTATTGTCCGCAAGCATGTTGACGGAAAGAAGGCATCTACTGTAGATATATCATTGATAACGGAGACAGTTCCTGGAACAAGGATCTGTACGATAGGTCAGGAAGATATCACCAAGGATATTCTCGACAGACGCCTGATCAAGGATGCGAATATCTCTCTGGATGCAGGAACGCCTGTTAAGCTGGAATATGGTATATGCAATATCGACCGTTCAGTGGGAACGATGCTTTCAGGAGAGGCTGCAAGAAGAGACAAGCAGTTCAAGGATAATACGATCCAGATAACATTCAACGGAACGGCAGGACAGAGTTTCGGGGCGTTCCTTTACAAAGGAATATCGTTCATATTGAAGGGTCAGGCCAACGATTATGTCGGAAAGGGTTTGTCCGGAGGAAAGATAATGATATTCCACGAGGAACATGTTCCCAGATGCAATGTTATCGCGGGTAATACCGCGTTGTATGGTGCGACATCCGGTGAAGTGTACATCTCAGGAAAGGTCGGAGAAAGATTCTGTGTCCGTAATAGCGGCGCGATCGCTGTTGCTGAAGGTGTGGGTGACCACGCCTGCGAATATATGACAGGCGGTCGTGTGGTCGTCATCGGTGAGGCGGGAAGGAATTTCGCTGCAGGGATGTCTGCTGGAATAGCCTATGTATTGAACGATGGTGGTGATTTCGATAGGCACTGCAATATGGACATGGTAGAACTTTCTTTAGTGGAAGCTCAGACGGATCGTAACGAATTGAAGAAAATTCTGGAGAATCATGTCAAATATACCGGAAGCCGTAAGGCCA
>JALNYB010000081.1 GCA_023230065.1 Candidatus Methanomethylophilaceae archaeon | reverse complement strand
GCACTAGGAATTCCCTCATCGGGGTTGCCCCCATTGTGAAGTTTTCGCGACTGCTGCGCCCCGTAGGGCCTGGATTCGTGTCTCAGAATCCAACTCTGGGCTCCCTCTCTCAAGGCCCATACCCGTCATAGGCTAGTAGGTACGTTACACCCACTACTACCTGATAGGCCGCAGACCGATCCTTAAGCGCCGGAACTTTGAACCATGAATCGTTCCAGATTCCATGATCTATGGAGTATTATCCTCAATTTCCCGAGGTTATCCTCCACTTAAGGGCACGTTGTCCACGTGTTACTGAGCAGTCCGCCGAGTCCATAACGACTCTCGACTCGCATGTCTTAATCGAACTCCTATAGCGGTGGCCGCCGGCAGGATCAACCGGAGTCAAATATCCTTCATTAATTACTGTGTAATTATTACGTCTTCTTGTTAGGATGAAAAAGAAATGGCAGTTTACCATATTTCACCGCTGTTCCATTAGGACGGCTCACTCATATCGAATGTCCGTCTAACGGAACATTCGTAGCATCGAACGTCAGAATACAAGAGAGCACGCCTTTCGGCGGAGATCTTGATTCTCCATCATTTGGGTCTTTTCAGACCCGCGTATTTCCCTGTAATTCAGGGGAATATATAAGCTTTTTCACCCAGGAAGTCTTGCCTTCCCAGACGACGCAATTCAGTGTCAAAACATCCCAACGAATTGTTGGGCAATGGTTGAATCGCGCAATCCCCCGACAACTACGTAGTATATAACAGTTACGATTGTAACCAAATATAATACCAAGTTTCAGTGGATTTTCTCTTATCTAAACCTCCAGATACACAACATGTGTATAAAGTCATCGTATAATCCAAAGTTTTAATAGCAACATGTCTTACGCCGTCTTATTGTGGAGGTGGCCCAGCCTGGTAAGGCGTCAGACTGCTAATCTGATGTCGCCTTGCGACCCGGGGGTTCGAATCCCCCCCTCCACGCCATTTTATTTATCTTGTTCACTATTACAATGTAACCAATTTTGTTTTTATTTTTATAACTATGATATACATTACGCGCGCGATTGTTCCTCTCAATGAATCTATAAGTACATCAATTACAATCGCCTGATCATGAAGTTTCTAGTATTGACTGATCTACATCAAAAAACATCCAGAATAGAACAGATCAATCGCATTATTGCAGATGAACGCCCTGACCACATTCTGTTCCTAGGTGACGTTACCGATATGGGCACCGGAGAAGATGCCGTAGACATACTGAGTTCTATACATGAAAAAACATACGTCATTCCAGGAAACTGTGACTCGCGGGATTTTCCTGATAAGATATCACAGATCGCATATGATCTACATGGGAAAGCAAAAAAGATCGGCGAATATGATCTTATAGGCCTCGGAGGCTCTAACATCACAATATTTGGAACCCCGTTCGAACTAACAGAAGATGAAATATACAACGCATTAAAGCCTATATCTAAAAAAGGTATGATCCTTATGACACATGTCCCTTCTTACGGAATCTTCGATAAAATTCCCAACGGAACTAGCGTGGGCAGTCACGCCGTGAAAAAGATAGTAGATGAATTCCATCCGATTATTGCTCTATCGGGACATGTCCATGAGGATCGTGGGTCTGCAATCATCGACGGAACGCTTTTTTGCAATCCCGGACCAGCAAAAGATGGCTATTCTGCAATAATCACTATAGAAAACGGAAAAGCAGAGGCAAAATTACTAGGTCCGCTGAACTAAAGTCTCTCTGAAAATCATACTTAGAAAAGCTTTATATACAGTTCCATAATTAGAGTGATTGATTAAAATGGCACTTTGTCAAGGTAAATCCAACAGAAAACCCACTGGCGGCAGACTTGTTTCCAGTAGGGGAAAAAGAAAATTCGAGATCAGCAGAGAGAAGCAGTTCACAAAAGTCGGTAAACAAACACTTAAACAGTACCGTGGAGCGGGCGGAATCTTGAAGGTTGGAATGCTTACAGCAGAGTTCGCAAATGTTGTCGATAAAAAGACAAACACTGTGAAAAAAGCCAAAATCATTACAGTCAAAGCCAATCCAGCCGACCCTAACTACGTTCAGCGTAACATCCTCAATAGGGGCGCAAAGATCTCAACAGATCTTGGAGAAGCCATCGTTACATCTAGACCTGGACAAGACGGCGCCATTAACGCAGTCCTAGTTGATTGAGTAATTTTTAATCTCCCGGACCTTCCGGTCCGGGAACATAGCTCACTTCTTTTCGGTAAGATCTTTACCGTTTCATATGTTTCATTTATGATGCATGTGTACCACATAAAGTAAATACCATCAAAAATTATTGTGTAAAAGTCTATAAATTATCTAGATAAGTAACTCAATTATATTCAATTGCAATGATTTAATAAAAAATACAATCTTTTCAACTGTCACCAACCCTTCCACGATTGATGGTTTCCTAAAATAAAAATTAATTCATCCAAACTATGATGTATTTTATCATATGAATGAAAATTATCAAACAAATTCTTAAACATAGTACTCTATTATGTCCAGTGATATCATGACTTACGATGAAGATACCGCGATAGTTCTTTGGCCAGAATACTTTGACGTTGAACGTACACGTTCAGATGGCAGAAGACTTCCTAAAAATCTTTGTGTCAAAGAACCGAGTCTGGATATCATTGCAAAAGGTGCATTGATCCTTGATCTCGAATACGAAATATTCGAAAACAAAGCCTACCCTGCCAATTGGGCAGCAAAACATGGATGCGTTCGCGTAGAAAAAGGCAAATTTTCAAAAACTACCCTTCTCCCGAAAATAGGTGAAATTCTTGTTAAGAATAAGCAAAAATAAGGATTAATTATCATGATAACACGGATTGATGCTCAAGTAATGGACGCTAACTCAGAAGCATTGGGTGTTAGCGTAAAAGATCTTATGGATAATGCAGGTGCAGCCGTTGCAGAAGTGATAAAAAAGAGATTCTCAGGAAAGAAGATTTTGTTCGTATGCGGTACCGGAAACAACGGTGGAGATGGATTCTCAGCAGCCAGATGTCTTACTGGAGAAGATGTTTCGATAATGCTTCTCAAACCAAAAACTGAGATACACTCCAAAGAATCAATTAAAGAACTCAATGCTGTATCATGTCCTGTAAAAGAATTCTTTTCAGAGTCTGCAATAGAAAAATATGATGTTCTTGTGGACTGTGCACTTGGAACGGGTGCCGTAGGATCTATCAGAAGCCCTTATGACGAATACATCGAAATTGTCAATAGATTCAAAGGAATAGTCATATCTGTAGACATTCCATCCGGATTCGGAACTGATACAGCCATATTACCCGACATAACAATATCTTTCCATGCAGCAAAAGATGGAATGAATTCAGAGAACTGCGGAGACATAATCATAGCAAATATCGGAATTCCAGAAAATGCATATCTAGAAACGGGACCTGGAGATATGAGAAGATATCCCATCCCATCCCCTGACAGCCACAAGGGTTGCAATGGTAGGCTTTTAATTATTGGTGGAGGCCCTTATGCAGGTGCCCCTGCAATGGCAGCTATGGCTGCCATGCGCGTAGGAGTTGATCTTGTAAGGATCGCTACACCGACATCATCTTTCACAACCGTATCCTCATTCTCACCAGTATTCACCATGACAGAACTTCCTGGTAAGATAATCACCATAAAACATATCAAAGAATTACTAGAACTCACATTGAATAATGATGCAGTCCTCATCGGACCTGGTATTGGAATAGATACCGAAACAGTCTTTGCAGTAAGAGAATTCGTTTCCAAATGCACTGTTCCGATGGTTATAGATGCGGACGGCCTTAACGCTCTTGGAAAAGATTTCCATAATGAGGTTACACCAATCATTGTTACGCCCCACTCCAGAGAATTCATAAGGCTCGGAGGAACGATTGGAAAAGACCTCGTATTACATGTCACTAAAAAAGCATCAGACATGAATGCCACTATTCTTCTAAAAGGAGCAGAAGACATAATATCAAATGGAACTCATTATCGGGTCAACAAAAGAGGTACTCCTGCTATGACCAGCGCCGGAACCGGAGATGTGCTTTCCGGTATCGTCGCAGGACTATTATCCAAGGGAATGAACACATTCGATGCGGCATGTCTTGGGGCATATATATCCGGAAGAGCCGGAGAGATGGCATTTGAAAAAAGATCATACGGACTCATCGCCACAGATGTCATCGACAAAATTTCAAAAGTAATCGCCGAGGACCTAAGGAGATAACATGGACCTTCAACCGGTCCCTGGCATTCCTGCCCTCAGAGCTGAAGAATATCTTATAATCGGTGATCTCCACATAGGTGTTGAAGCACATCTTGGAGCCAAAGGATTCCATATAACCTCACATACAGACGATATGTTCGATAATATATTGACCGCCGCTGGAAAGACTTCCAGTAAACTCATTGTCCTTGGAGATGTGAAAGATTCTGTTCCCGGTTCCACAAAACAAGAATATCGTGAAATACCAATGTTTTTCGACAGACTTCTAGAACATTTTGATACGATTGACGTAATCAGAGGAAACCATGATACAAGCATAGAAGAATTCCTTCCTAGTCGTGTCTGCACCCGCCCCGCCTCGGGATTAAAAATAGAAGATATTGGGTTCATTCATGGACACACTTGGCCATCTGAGAATGTTATGGCCGCCAAAACTCTTGTCATGGGGCACGATCATCCCTCTATTATGTTTAGAGACGGTGTAGGAAGACTCGCTACAGAACCGTGCTGGGTCAGAGGTAAATTCCTTAAAACATCAACAGACAAATATCCTACTCTTCCAGAAATATTCATCATTATACCTGCATTCAACAGAATGCTCGGAGGATCCCCTGTTAATATAATCGGAGAAGGACTTTTAGGCCCGATACTAAACAGTGATCTTTTAGATCTGGATAATGCCAATATACATACACTTGATGGGATTGATCTAGGAAAACGTTCCGATCTTATGATCAAAGGACGCAACACTTCCAAATGGAAAAATAAACATCAAATTAAAGAATTATAAAATTCAAATAAAAATGTAGGGGGGTTCTACCCCCTGTTTTAATGTTTAGTTCTGCTTGATGGTCTCGAATTCGGAACCGTCTGCATACCTTATGACTGCTTCAAGAGGCATCTGACCTGGTAAGCTGTGTGTTGCACAGGAGTTACATGGGTCGTATGCACGGAATGCCATCTCAACCATGTTCAAGAGTCCGGGGGACACCTCGAAATTGTGGATAAGACCTTTTGCTACCTTGGCAACATCCATATTGATTGGACCGTTGTTGTTGGTAGTTCCGACAACCAAATTGCAAGCGGTAACGATGCCTTCCTCGTCGCATGTGTAGTCGTGTGTGAGTGTTCCTCTCGGAGCCTCTACGCAACCGACACCGCGTCCTCCTGGAACGAGATCGTACTGCTTGATGTTGGAATCTATCAGTTTGTCACTGTATGCATCTTCTTGAAGTTTCTCAGCGGCATACAATAATTCAATGACTCTTGCCCAGTGTGTGGCAAGTGTAAACTGAACTGATCCTTTGACGCCGAGGCTTGTAAAGAGTGCCCTGTATGCTTCGAGTTCTGCCTGAGCCTTAGGTGTGGAGATGCTTTCACATGCATTGAGCCTTGACAAAGGCGATGCACGATACATTCCGCTGTCCATTCCATCAACAAGTCCCTTGTATCCAGGTTTTCTTAGATAAGGGAATTTCTCATATGACCATGGTTCGACTGCCTCTCCAATGTGATCAAGGTAATCGACTGCGTCATACTTGTCAACCTCTTTCCTATCATTATCAACGACTCTAACCTGTCCATCGTGGAATTCAAGCTGATCCTTCTTGTTAACAAGTCCCATATGATAGGTCTCATTGTAGAAAAGATCCTT
>JALNYB010000014.1 GCA_023230065.1 Candidatus Methanomethylophilaceae archaeon | reverse complement strand
ACGTCTCCCTTGTCGTCAAGGAAGATCTCTATCTTTCCATGACCCTCAAGACGAGTGATCGGATCGATCGAGACCCTGTTGGTAGTTACTTTCTGTTTCTCATCCCAAATGATTGGTCCGGCCATTTTACTGACCTCCTTTTTCTTTAACGGCCATCTTGATCAATGATTTACCCATCGTGAACGCATAGAAGTATCCTAAAGGATCCTTGATTGTGCTCATGATATCTATGATCTGATCTTCTCCGATTGTTCCATCGTCATCGAGTACAGGGAACAGTGATGCAATCGCAGTCATCGCGCTTGCTCCGTGCTCCTGAACTTCAAGAGTCGGTCCGTAACATCCACGGCAAGGTTGACCCGCACGGGTACACCTTGCATTGCATCCTCCGACCGTTGCAGGTCCAAGACATAGAATTCCCTGATCCATGAGACAAAGATCTGGGTCGATGTTTACCTGGAATGGTTCATAGATCTTAGTGATTCTCCTGAACTCCTTGTGCCTTGGACACTGATCGCAAAGACTGGTTTGTGTTACTCCTATCTCGGTTCCCTTGGGGGGCAATGCTACACCATGGTACGCAAAGTCAACAACAGCTTTCAGAAGCTGTGAGATGGACTCCTGGAGAGGAGGACATCCTGGAATGAAGTAATCGACATCGATTACCTGATCCAGTGTCTTTACCGTATCAAACAGAGTAGGGAGAGTGAGGTCTCCTTCCGGCACTGTGCATTTTGTCTGAGGTACGATCGGCTTTCCTGGGTGGTAATCCTTCTGGAAGTTTGCGGTCGAGGGTGTCTTTTCGTAGACGTAATTCAAGATCTCTTTGCTTCCGCCGGCCACGAGGTTAGCGAGTGCAGGCGACCCACCGAAACATGCGCAGGTTCCGTAAGAAACAACGATAAGTGATTTCTTCCTGAGCAATTTTGCCATGTGCTCGTTCTCTGAATTCCTGATAGCACCGGAGATGATTGAGACAGTGATTGATTTGTCTTCCATTGCCTCTATATCCTTTTCCTTTCCATCTGCTGCAATGGGCCACATTACAATGTTTGCCATGTCGCCGATCGTGAGGATCTTCTCGTTTGTATCGAGAATAGAGACATCGCATCCGCCGCAGGCTGCCGCCCAGTAGATAGCGAGGTTGATCTTACCTCCCGGAGGTGCTCCGGGAAGAAGTTCACCAAGGTCTGCCATCTTTGAATAGTTTGCCTCGACGCTTTCTGCTGTTTTTCCAGCTCCGCATCCACATAATGAGGGTGCTGTCGCATCTTTTTTAACAGCGAACTTTTCTTTGTTGTCAACCTTGGGCTCTTCTTTCTTATTATCCTTTTTCTTGAATCTATCAAAGAATGACATCAGTTCACCTCTTTCTGCACTGGAGTTGGTCCAAGTGCTTTGATCGTATTAACGAATTCTGTCATAGTATTCTGGAATTTCTCTCCCTCAGAGGCTGAAACCCACTCGAGTCTCAATCTCTTGGCATCGAATCCATACTGCTCAAGAATGAGTCTCAAGAGTGCGATTCTCCTCCTTGCTCTGTAATTTCCACCGATGTAATGGCAGTCTGCTGGGTGACATCCGAGGACAATCACACCGTCAGCACCTTTCGATAGAGCCCTGAGAACGAACTCAGGATCAACCCTTGCTGTGCACATTGTCCTGATAATACGGAAATTGGTTGGCATCTGAAGTCTTCCGACTCCTGCACCGTCTGCTCCCGCATACGAACACCAGTTGCAACAGAATGCTACTATTCTTGGTTCAAAGTCTGCCATAATAATCACGCTCCTCCTACAGGGTAATCAAGAAGTGCATCGATCTCAGCGATGATCTGTTTGTTCCTGAATCCTCTCTGCTCCATTGCTCCGGCAGGACATGAAGCAACACATGAACCGCATCCCTTACAGAGACCAGGGTTCACATTGCTCTTCAACCTTCCAGATACTGGATCGACATCGATTGTAATAGCGTTGTAATCACAGCATCCCTCACAAACACCGCATCCATCACAGACGTCGTGGTTGGAGACTGCTACAATACCATCGGAGACAATCTTATCTTTGGATATGACAGTCAACATTCTTGCTGCTGCTCCGGAAGCCTGTGCGATACACTCATCCATGAATTTGGGCCAGTGTGCCGTACCTGCCATGTATACTCCCTCTGTAGCGAAATCTACCGGCCTCAATTTCTGATGAGCCTCGAAGAAGAATCCATCTTTGCTTATCGGAACTTTTACCATCTGAGCAATGTGCTCCTTCTCCTCACGGAGCGGGGTTATACCTGCTGCAAGTATCAGAGTGTCTACTGGGATCTCGATGTCCTCGCCGAGGATAGAATCATGTGCTTTGACGGTGCTACCAGTGAAATCTGGAAGTTTGTCATCTACACAATATCTGAGGAATTTAACTCCGACCTGACATGCTTTGTTATAGAGTTCCTCGCGGAATCCATATGTCCTGATATCCTTATGGATGACAGTAACATTAGCTGTTGGGTCCTTCATCTTGATCTGGATGGCATTTCTTAACGAAGATGCGCAACATACACGTGAACAGTACTTGACTGTATCAGACCTTGATCCGATACACTGAATGAATGCGACATTCTTTCCCTTGAATTTGTCATCTGCGATCTCTTTCTCTGCCTCGACAACGGTCATGACCTTCTTATCCGATCCATAGTTGTATTCAACGGGCTTGTACTCTCCTGCACCTGTTGCAAAGATTACTCCACCGACAGGATATTCCTCGCCGTTGGTAAGCTGAACCTTGAAATTTCCTACAAATCCTGGAATGTCCTTTATGGTAATTCCAGTATGGACAGTGATCTTTGGAGATTTTGTAACCGCCTCAATCTGCTTCTTGATGTAATCGCTGACTGAAACTCCATCCTCTTTGTGATTGAATTTGAGTGCGAATCCACCGAGATGATTCTCTTTCTCGAATATGTGTACAGGAATTCCCTGTGCTGCAATATCGATTGCTGCTGCCATACCTGTAATTCCACCACCGATGACCGCTGCTGCATTTGTAACAGGGATCTCTGATCCAACGAGGGGTTCAAGAAGTGCCACTTTTGCAATAGCCATTCTAGTAAGATCCTTTGCCTTTGCAGTCGCTGCCTCAGGTGAATGCATATGAATCCATGAACACTGGTCACGGATGTTTGCCATATTGAAGAGATACTTATTCAATCCTCCCTCACGGCATGCTTCTCTGAAAAGAGGCTCATGAGTCCTGGGTGTACATGATGCGACGACAACTCTATTGAGATCATTCTCCTGAATTGCTTTGGAAATAGCCTCAAGACAGTCCTGCGCACATGCATACTGTGTTTCATTGGACATTACAACACCGGGGAGTGTTTTTGCATATTCAGTAACTGCTGGTACATCGACCACAGATCCGATATTAACTCCACAGTGGCATATCCAAACTCCAATACGGGGTTCTTTACCTTCCACATTCTTCTCTGCTGGGTAGACCTTTGGTGCACAGGGTACGAAGTTCTCATCAACAATGAAAGCTCCCGCTTTTCCTGCGGAACCACTTGCTTCTGCAACGGCTGTCGGAATATCCTTAGGTGCTGCGAAACATCCTGTTACAAAGATACCTTTCTTTGTAGTGTTAAGTGGATCGAAGACAGTTGTCTTACAGAATCCATACTCATTGAGCTCAATGCCCAAAATGTTTGCAAGATCCTGTGCTCCATCAGGTGGATTAAGCCCGACCGAAAGAACTACGAGATCATAAATTTCGGATACACCATTGTTATCTTTATCCGTATAATTGACTGTTAGCTCCTTTGTCACCGGGTCTTCATCTACGTTGGACACACGCGAGGACCTATGCATATTGATTTTATACTGGTCCTCTCCTCTATGAATGTAGGCCTCGAATTCTTTTCCGTACGACCTGATATCCATAAAGTAGATATCTTCCTTAACATCCTCTATGTGCTCTTTTGTGAGCATTGCCTCTTTTGTTGCGTACATACAACACACGGATGAACAGTATTTCTTCCATCCGGCTTTCTGCGAACGTGATCCACAGCACTGTATGAATGCGATCCTCTTTGGCTCTTCACCTGTGGAGGGGACCTTTATATGACCTTTGTCTGGTCCTGATGCGCACATCATCCTCTCATACTCGAGTGCAGTGACGACATTCTTGAATCTACCGTATCCATACTCGGTTGCAACATTAGCATTCCAGACCTTGAATCCGGCTGCTGCGATGATAGAACCTACTTCGACTGTAAACTCTTCGTCCTTGTCTTCATAATTGATGGCTTTCTTACCACAGACCTTTGCACATACTCCGCACTTTCCTTTTGTGAGCATATTACAGTGTTCTGCATCAATAAGAGCTACTCTGGGGACTGCCTGTGCATGCGGAATGTATATTGCCTTCCTAGTTGTCAATCCATACTCGAACTGATCTGGAATGCCCTTTGAAGGACATTTTGCAATACAATCTCCACAAGCCGTACATGCAGTGGGGTCAACGTACCTGGCCTTCTTCAAAAGTTTTACTTTGAAATTTCCGGCCTCTCCATCAACTTTCAGAACCTCATGGAACGTAAGTGTGGTTATGTTCGGATGTCCGATACAGTCTGCCATTTTTGGCGAGAGAATACAAGCGGAACAGTCATTCGTTGGGAATGTCTTGTCGAGACGGCACATTGTTCCACCGATAGAAGCTAATTTTTCTACCAAATAGACGTGAATGTTCCTGTCTGCAAGATCCAATGATGCCTGAATACCTGCGATTCCTCCACCGATAACTAATGCTGATTTCGTCAAATCTTTGCCTCCGTCATACCAATTGGTGATTGGAATGATTTGGGAAATGGTTTTCCTAATTAAAACCCTTATTACGTAATGTTTATAAACTCAATAGTGCTTTACAAACGATAATTTTTCGAAAAATTGCTTTTGTATTGTATCGTTTTTAGGTTACCATTTTTTTAACAGACCCAGATATTGAATATTATCTATAGTTTCTATATTACCTAAAAAGGTAATTCTACAACATTTTATGTAACATAATTGCATAAATAATTAAAAATCGTATGCACATAATTTTCAATCGGTTGCCAATTTCTACGAAGTATTAAAAAGCCAAATTTTATATACGTACAACATGGACTTAGGAAATGACATCATTACACTGGGTATAATCATAGGGCTGGTCATAGTTGTAGCCATACTCTTTGTAGTACAATCATATGTATTCGGAAAATACAAGATTAGTAGCAAATTGAATGGCATCAAATCCGAAAAATCTACCTATTTTTTGGATGAGGGAGAAGACGAAAAAAAGTGTGAAATATGTCGCGGAAACATTGCCGACGATCCTATCGCTATTTGCACTTGTGGAAAGATCTTCCATGATGCCTGTGCAAAACCTACAGATGCATGTCCCTACTGCGGTGCTAAATACGAGACCATGGAAATTAGAGACCCTATAAAAACAAGGTGTCCTATCTGCGGAAGGTTCGTAAAGGGAAATATTTGCGAATGCGGTGCTGTATTGCCACGCAAAGATGAAACTTTCATATGCAAATGTGGAAACAGAGTAGACATGAGCAAACCCGTCTGTAAAAAATGTGGAGCAATCTACGAAAGCGTTTCGATGCACGTATACAAAGAAAAGAAGTGAATGAATTGGTAGTTAAATCAGAACGTGGGAGACGCAGATATATCGTGTTTGAAGTTTCTCCCAATATTACAAAAGAATCATTAATCAGAACCACAAACAGCATATGCAAAAATGAAGAGTCGCTTTACATCATACAGTGTAATTCATCTAGAGCCATAATACGATGTTCACCCGATCAAATTGGCCGTTCAATAGAAATCATGAATATTGCCGATTCATATTCTAGGTCAATACTTATGTCAGGAACTCTAAAAACACTCAGAGATAGATATCCCGAATTAAAAAATAATGCATCGAAAAAACATTGAACTTTATTTAATACGCGACTGTAAACCCATATATACTGCTGTGCGAATGTGGTCGCGAATATAAGGAGTATTAATCACATGCAACCAGGACAAATGGCATATGACAGGGGAATAACTGTTTTCTCTCCTGACGGAAGATTGTTCCAGGTCGAGTACGCCCGTGAGGCAGTCAAAAAGGGTACGACCACAATCGGACTCAAATTCAAGGATGGAGTTATCCTTGTTGTCGATAAAAGAGTATCTAGTAAATTGGTGGAGCCCAGATCCATTGAAAAGATCTACGATATCGATGATTATATCGGATGCGCAACATCCGGTCTCGTAGCTGACGCAAGAATCCTCGTAGACGAAGCGAGAAAGACCGCCCAAATTCACAAAGTAAACTACGGTGAAAACATTACCGTTGAATTACTCGTGAAAAAAATCTGCGACTACAAACAAAATTACACTCAGTATGGCGGAGTCCGCCCATTCGGTACAGCATTGCTTATGGCAGGCGTTGACGACCTCGGAATACATCTTTTCGAGACCGACCCTTCGGGCGCCCTCGTGGCATACAAGGCAACATGTATCGGATCTGGACGCCCCGTAGTCATGGACATATTCGAGAAAGAATTCAAAGACAAAATGACCTTTGAAGCAGCAGCAAAACTCGGACTTAAAGCACTTGGTGTCGCTATCGAAGAAACACCCACGGCTAACTCCGTTGAAGTCGGTATTGTCGAAAAGGACAAGAAATTCAGAAGACTTTCAGAAGCTGAAATCTCGAAAATTATCGAAAAAGACAAAAAATTGAAGGGCCCTTCGGAAGCCGAGACCTCTAAAGCAGTCAGCAAGACTTGAATAGGTACTGACATGGTAAATCTCGACGACGCGATAATAGCCAGGCTAGAAAGCCATGGTGAAACCTTTGAAATCATGCTTGACCCTGCAGCGATGAATATCATCAAACAGGGAAAACAAGTTGATCTTATCGAATACTTAGCAGTCGAAGAGGTTTTCAAAAATGCAAGCAAAGGAACCCGTCCAGCTGAAGACAAGATTAAAGAAACCTTTGGAACCAATGATATTTCTATAATAGCAAGAAAAATCATTGAGAAAGGAGAGGTACAGATCACCGCCGAGCAGCGTAAAGAAATGCTCGACGTGAAAATGCATCAGGTGATAACATACATCTCTGCTAATGCGATCAACCCTCAAACAAAACTGCCTCATCCCCCGATGAGGATCAAACTGGCTCTCGAGGAAGTTAAATTCCATGTAGACCCGTTCAAACCTCTCGACAAAGAAATAGAAGAGGCCATGAAACTTTTGCGCCCGCTCATCCCAATTAGATTCGAGAAAAGTAAAATCGTGATCAAAATCAAAGGAGAGGATTACGGTCGTTGCTATGATGATCTGATTCATTACGGTATCGTAGACAGGGAAGAATGGGAAGCAGATGGATCTTGGATAGGCACGATGGAGTTACCTGCAGGACTTGTTACCGAACTGAGTGAAAAGCTAAAACACCGGACCAAGGGAGCAGCCTCGGTCAAACTAATCAATTAAATAACATTCGCGAGAAGTGATAAAATGGAAAAAAGAAGCGCCAGACCCGCACGTGAGATAGTGGTCCCGGGAGATCTGCTGGATGACAGCGGAATGAATGCCGGTAACAACACATACGTGCTCGACGGCAATGTATACGCCAGCGTATTAGGCGTCAAGAACATATTTCAGAATAATGTAAACGTCATCCCCTTGGGAGGATGTTACATGCCAAGCACCGGTGACACGGTCCTCGGAGTCATCATAGATATCGGACCCTCCAATTGGCTGGTCGACATCAATGCACCTTATCCCGCACCCCTCCATGTGAATGAGGTTCCATGGAAAGTCGAATTCGGGGACACATCCAGATATTTGAATCTTGGAAATGTTGTAATGCTCAAGGTACTTATGGTGGACGAGAGCAAAAAGATCCAAGTCACAATGAAAGATTCAGGACTTAGAAGAATCGAAGGTGGACAGATTGTCGAAATCCCTCATTCCAAAGTCTCCAGGATTATCGGAAAAAGCGGCTCAATGATCCAAATGATCAAGAACCTTACCGACTGCCGTATATTTGTAGGTCAGAATGGTAGGATTTGGGTAGACGGCGACGACGAAAACACAGATGTCGCTGTTGCAGCGATCAAGATGATCGAGGCAAACGCACAATCCAGTAACCTTACGGAAAAAGTTAAAGAATTTATCGAAAACAAACTCCCGCAGGTCGCAGACGAAGACGACAACGGGGAGGAATGATCATGAGCGGACACACTGATATGGTATTAGTTAATGATGAAGGTCTCAGAATCGACGGCAGGACTGCCGAAGAGAAAAGGCCCATCAAAATTGAAGCGGGAGTCCTCAGCAACGCTGATGGATCTGCATACTTAGAAATTGGAAAGAACAAGGTACTCGCAGCAGTATATGGCCCGAGGGAATGTCACCCTAGACATCTTCAGGACCCTACAAAAGCGATTATCCAATGCAAATACAATATGGAAGCCTTCTCTGTTAGCGACAGGAAAAGACCCGGACCAGACAGAAGGTCAATAGAGATCTCGAAGATTATCGCAGAAGCATTAGAGAAAGTAGTTCTCACAGAACTCTTCCCCCGTGCATCCATCGATGTCTACATCGAGATCCTTCAAGCAAACGCAGGAACCAGATGCGCAGGTCTTACCGCAGCATCCGTCGCGCTTGCAGATGCAGGTATCCCTATGAGGGATATCATTCCAGCAATAGCAGCAGGAAAAGCAGACGACCATGTCCTTCTTGACCTCAATAAAGAAGAAGACAACTTCGGACAGGCAGATGTGCCTCTTGCTATCGTACCTTCCACTGACGAGATCGTTCTCCTTCAAATGGATGGAAACATGACCCGTGAAGAGTTCGATCATGCCATCGATCTGGCATACAAGGCCTGCCACGAAGTCTATGATGTTCAAAAGGAAGCGCTCAAAAAGCGTTACACCTCGATGAAAGAGGAGGTCGATTCCGATGAGTGATTTTATAATCTCTGAAATCAAACGCGACCATATCCTGAAACTCCTCTGTGAAGGAAAAAGAGAAGACGGACGCGGAACAGCAGACATAAGAAAAATCGAGACCATAGTAGGATGCATTGAATCCGCGGACGGATCCGCAAGAGTGAAACTCGGAAAGACCGAGATCATCGCAGGTGTCAAAATCGTCCCGGGAACACCTTTCGGAGATAGCCCAGACGTAGGAGTTCTCACCACTGGTGCAGAACTCATCCCCATGGCACACGCATCATTCGAATCAGGACCCCCCAGCGAGACCGCTATCGAATTAGCACGTGTCGTTGACCGTGGCATCCGTGAGTCGGGCATGATCGATGTCAGCCAACTATGCATTGAATCAGGAAAAGAGGTTTGGATGTGTTTCATTGATATGTATGCCCTCGATTACGATGGCAACCTGTTCGATGCAGCAAACCTCGCGGCAGTATGTGCACTCAAAAATGCCATTATACCGGCCGAACAGTATGGAAAAGGCAAGAACAGGCCATTACCTGTAACTTGCACACCTATCTCAATTACATCCGTAAAAATAGGAAACGATTTAATACTAGACCCAAATTTCGACGAAGAAATGATTTCATCAGCCCGCATGACCGTCACAACCGACGACAATGGCAATTTCAGGGCTATGCAAAAGGGCGGAAAAGGATCGATCACACGTGACGATCTTTCACTCTGTCTGGATAGAGCCGTCGAAAAGGGTAAAGAGATCAGAAAAATCATTGGGTGATACAAATGTCAAAAAGAACAGTAAAAGCAGGTACCGCAGGAAGATTCGGTGCAAGATACGGTGTCGTTGTACGTAACAGAGTTAAGAACATCGAAGCACACCAGAAAGCAAAACATGAATGCCCCGTATGCCACCACATGACCGTTAAAAGGGTCAGTTCAGGTATCTGGTCATGTAACCACTGCGGTGTCAAATTCGCAGCAGAGGCTTACAGCCCTCAGACTAAGAAAGAGATTTCACAGGTCTCGGAGCAGTAAATACTGACTTGGTGATCTAATGTACAGATGTGCAAAGTGTAACGAACCGATCAGGAACGTAAACGCACTGGGATTACAGTGCGAAAAATGCGGTTCGAAGATCTTCTTCAAAGAGAGACCAAACGTCAAGAAGATCCTTAAGTCCGACTGAGCGATCATGCTGAGCGCTAAACTGAGACTCGTCTCCGCTGACGCGAAAGACGTTATCTCTACTCTGGAACCGGAATCACGTCGCAAACTCTCCCGCACTAATGTTATCATACATGAAAAGGAAGGAGAAGCGACCATTGAGATTTCGGCAACAGACGCTTCAGCCATGAGAGCTGCATTGAACTCGTATCTTGAATGTATCAGGATCACAGAAGATATCAGTAAAATTACAGGTGAATGAAATGAATGGCATCAGCCCCCAGTTACAGAATCAGATCACGCAATACCAGCAAACTCAACAGCAGCTCCAAACTGTATCCACACAAAAGGTACAGATGGAATCGCAAAAAAGGGAGATGGTAAGAACATCTGATGAACTCGGCAAATCCACCGGCGATGTTTACAAGAACGTCGGATCCCTGCTCGTCAAAGTCGATGACAAAGACAAGCTCAAAGCTGAGATCGATGACTCCATCGAAACAATGGAGATCAGGATCAAAGGCTTGGATCGTCAGGAAAAAAGCCTTCGCGAAAGATATGACGCACTTCAAAATGCGATCAATGCCGCGATGGGTCAGCAACCTATTTCCGCACCCAACGAATAAACCAACTTTCACACGGGGTTCATACCCCGTTACTCAACTTCTATAACAATATCGATCTTAAAACTTTGACAATGGTTTTATAATGTCGATTTTATACAATGGACTGGCTACATAACATGACAGATGCATTGATCGTCGATAATGTGAAAAAAGTATACGGTGACAGAGAAGCCGTTAAAGGAGTTAGTTTTTCAGTCAAGGAAGGCGAAATATTCGGCCTTATCGGACCTAACGGAGCGGGTAAGACCACAACACTACGTATGATCTCCACACTTCTTCGCATAACCTCGGGGAAGATCACGGTCTGCGGTTATGATGTGACAGAACAACCAGACGATGTCAGAAAGATCATAAGTTATCTTCCGGAGGACGCTGGCGCCTACAAGGATCTCACAGGCCTTGCATATCTGAAATTCATGGCTGGATTCTTCGCAGATGGTGAAGAAGCAGAAAAAATGGTCACAAAAGGCGTAGAAATAGCCGACCTTGATGACAGGATAAAATCCAAAGTAGATACGTACAGCAAAGGAATGATGCGCAGACTACTTATCGCAAGAGCCATCATGCCTTCTCCTAAATTCGCGATCATGGATGAAGTTACATCCGGATTAGATGTCATCAATGCATATGAGATCAGAGAGATAATAAGGAACATCGCAAAGAGCGGCGTCACCGTTCTGATTTCATCACATAATATGTTCGAGGTGGAGATCATCTGCGACCGTGTCGCCATGATCAATGAAGGCCACTGCATATTGTGTGGAACACCTGCAGAACTCAAAGAGCAATACGGCGCTAAAAATCTTGAGGAAGTATTCGTCAAGGCGGTGAAAGGATGAATCATCTTGTCAATATCACAAGAAAAGAATTAAAGGAATTGCTTACTCCGGGATCCGTCTTATCCATCGTCATCGTAGTAGTGCTCATGATGGCCATAGGAACTATGGTCAGTGCACAGACCGATGACGCTAAGAACCCTTCTGCAATCGGCATCCTAAACGGAGATGTGGATGGAGACTCGGGAACTTATGATCAATACTCAATAGAATGCATCTATCATTACTACGAAACCATATACGATCTTACCCAGGAAGAGGCTGAACAATATATCATAATGATGGAAAGTGAATATGGCGATGACAATGCTATAATCTCAGAAATGCAGAGTAAAGGACTTACATCTGCACTGATAATTGAACCAGACTACTCTGAAAATATATCAAATCACATACAAGCTACAATCTATGAGTATTACATATTCGAAAATCAGGGAATGATGAGTTCGGTCACATCGTCTATTGCAGACCTACTAATCGTATATGTATCCAACAGCATATCCACAAACCTACTCACCGAGCTGACAGGTGATTCTGACTACGCTATCTTCCTTGAGAATCCCGTAGTAAACACAAACTGCGACAGCAGTAGTAGTATCAGTTACACATACATTAACGGAAAACTCCACTCCGGGGTCACACCATTCGAGATCTCCACATCCATGATGAGTCAGAATCTTATGATCCCTATCGTGATAATGATCGTCATTGTGATGATCGGAAGCATAGTAATCTCATCCATGGGTAATGAAAAAGAGAATAAAACATTGGAAACCCTTCTTACATTACCTGTTAAAAGAACGACAATTGTCGGCGGAAAACTGTTGGCATCGGCAATAGCTGGATTGATATTCGGTCTTGCATACCTGGTCGGAATGATGTTCTATATGAGCGGCCTTACCTCTAGCGTAGGCGGAAAGGACCTTTCAGAATATGGCCTTAGCCTAAATGTCGGAGATTGGATAGTCATTATGGTCATGATCTTCCTTGCGATATTCTGTGCTTTAGGAATCTGTATGATTCTCGGTGCATTCGTAAAGAATTACAAAGCAGCTCAGACAATGACATTGCCTATCAGCGTCCTTGCCATGATTCCTATGTTCGTCATGATGTTCTCCAGTTGGGAAAGCCTTCCAACAGTACTTCAGGTAGCAATATTCGCAATTCCATTCTCCCATCCCATGATGGTCATGGATAACCTTATGTTCGGAAACTACACGATTGTGATTGGAGGATTGATCTATCTGGTTATATTCACTATTATAACTATAGCGCTCACGGTCAAGATCTATAAGTCGGATATTCTGCTTACAGGATTGAGTCAAACCAAGTTCGCAAAGATGTTCTCCAAAAAGAAAAAGAGTGGATGAATGATGCTCACAACAATAGCTGAAAAATTAAAAGACAAGAACAAGGTCATACTTGTGCACGGAAATGCAGACATGGATGCCCTTGGCTCAGCTTACGCTGTGTCTAATTGCTTTCCACCTGCAACCATATATGCGCCCGGAGGAATGGACCGCGTCGCGAAAATGGTCGCTGAGAAACTGGGAATCAGCATCCTCGATGAGTGCGATATTTCAAATTACGAATTGGTCGTTGTCGTAGATACCTCATCGCCCGAACAATTCAAACCAGGATTTGTAGATGTACCCGAGAATAGCATCGTCATAGACCATCATCTGCCTACAGGCAAATGGGAAAACATGCAATTCTATTGTGATAATACAAAAGTATCATGCTGTGAGATAATCAAAGAAATGATCGATGACTGTCACATAGAGATATCCAAGAATGTCGGCTTAGCTCTATTGGGCGGAATGCTCACAGACAGCGGACACTTCCAATTCGCAAACCCGGAGATGCTCCGTGCATTCGCAGAGATACTTGAGAACAAAAGTATCGGAATGGATGAGGCAATGAATCTTACACGTTCTTCGATGAGCATGTCAGAACGTATCGCGGTCATGAAGACTATTGAGAGAACCAAATATGACCGTGTAGGGGACATGATAGTAGCTGTCGCAACTGGAAGCAGTTTCGAAGCATCTGCATGCAGGGCGATAACGTCATCCGGAGCTGATGTTGTATTCGTATGCACGCAGAGAGATGATGAGTTCCGTTTAAGTGCCAGAGCAACCCAAGAAATGGTCCGCAGAGGCATACACTTAGGCACGATATTAGGTATCATCAGCGAAGAAACTGATACAGATGGCGGAGGACACGGTGGCGCCGCAGGCCTCTCCGGAATAGGAGACGCTGAAGCCATGCTGCATATGTGTCAGAACAGAACAATGGATGAATTCAGAAAGATCAAAGTCAGCATGACACCCCAAGATGCTGCTGACTCTGAAGAATAAAATTAACGGAGTTTTCCTACGTTTGCAAATACTTCTTGCATGGCATTGTAATTCTCAGGATGCTTTGCAAAATATTCATGAACGGGTTCCAATATTTTTCCGAGTGATGTTGTCACACCGTTCTTGAGATCTGGCGGTGACAATTTCCCTCCGAAATAGGATTCTGTGAGTTCTTCATAACTTGAGAACGAAACGTCTCCGCCATATTTCTCAGGACGCGAGATATCCATCTTTCCCAAACGAGGGAAAATGATATACTTACAAAGCATAAGAACAGGGTTGACATCCTCGCTCTCTTTCTCTGGAGGACAGAATGCCTTCTTCATCTTAGGGGCGATGGTCTCTGCCGTATCATGTATATTGATACTGCTGTTCGGATCTGATTTAGACATCTTACCTGCTGCAGGGTTCATCCTGTCTCCTCCCTTGAGTCCAGGAAGAAGGGGTGTGTGCAACGCAATTGGCTTTTTCCATCCTAATTTATCTGCTGCATCCCTTGCTAGCATGTGTGCTCTTCTCTGATCCAATCCTGCATATGTGAGATCCACTTTCATGCAGAAGATATCCGTTGCCTGAAGCAATGGATACAGAACCTTTGAAGAATCTACCTCAGCTTCATCTTCAGAACGGCCCATGATGGTCATTGCCCTCTTCACTCTGGATAAAGACGTCACTTTTGCGATCTTGATCACAAGTCCCCAGTATTCGATATTATCGAGGATCTCACTTGCATACTTGAATTCGACCTTATCTTCCGGTACTCCGAGTGCTTTGAAACAATCCTCCATGTATCTTGCACATGTCTGGATGCTCTTGAGGTCCCCTCCGAGTTTATCATTGATGTAAGCATGCCAATCAGCCCAAAAGATGATGACCTTAAAACCTGCATCAGTAAGATCTTTGATCTTCGATGTTACCAATGCCCATCCCAAATGGACCAATCCCGAAGGTTCAAAACCGATATATGCTGTAGGATGCTCTTTCTCTATCAAAAGCGCTCTCAGCTCTTCCTCGGTCACCAACTCTTCCGTATTCCTGGTCACGAGGGCCATTCTCTGTTCGACATCCATTTAGATCAAGCCGTTATTATCGCGTCTTTATAAAAATGTAATACCTGACATTCGTGCGATAATATTAATTGTAACTTTTCCATGTTAAACACAAAACCGAACTTTAACACCTGTGAGTCCGGAAATACTATTTTTCATCGTTCTTATGAGTCTCATAGGTGCAGTTGCGGGCACATTCACCGGATTAGTTCCCGGGATCCATGTCAATACTCTCGCATCGATTATGTTGATTAGCTATCCTATGCTAGAATCCGCAATATCCGACTTCGCAGACCCTATTTGGGTGCCTGTATTGGTGTCTGCATGTATCATGTCCGCTTCTGTCGTTCATTCCTTTGTGGATTTCGTTCCTTCTGTTTTCATAGGTGCTCCGGATCCCGATGATGCACTCAGTATGCTCCCTGGCCACAGACTTCTGATGAACGGACAAGGAATGCTAGCAGTACGTTCCGCTGCCGTAGGGAGCACGATAGGCGCCACATTCGCTATACTTCTTGCGATACCTGTTCAATATCTGATGCTCAACGGACTTGCTGATCAACTGGATACTCTGACATTTTCTATCCTTCTTTTCACACTGTGCGTGATGGTAATAAATGAAAAAGGAATTGCACACAAGATCTGGGCGATATTGCTGATATTACTTTCTGGATTCCTAGGCATTATGTGTATGCACATGAACCTTCCATGCTCTGGAATACTCGGAGACGGCACACTTCTGTTTCCCCTTCTGACAGGACTCTTCGGGATGCCGGCACTTATGAGTTCTATATCGAATGCTGCGATACCCAAACAAACCGACACTAGAAGAGATCCTGTAGGCCCTCTCCCTGGGATCAAAGGCGTCATCACAGGCTGCCTGGCAGGTTGGTATCCTGGAATCACAGCAACTGCAGGAGCTTCCCTGGCATCTGTATTCACACCTGAGAACGATCCTGCACGATTCATCTCTCTTGTAGCGTCGATCGGCACTGTCACGACTGTATTCTCGATTGTAACTCTGTCTGTATCAGGAAGCGGAAGATCGGGCACTGTACTTGTTGTCAAGGAGATCATGGGCGACAGCATCTCCGGATTCTGTTCTGAAGGATTCTTACTTCTTCTGTTGAGCATTGCCATAGCAACAGCCATAGGATACATTATCACGATCAAAGCAGGAAGATTGATGTCTGATATAGCAGACCGTTTCGATCTCAGGACCTTGAATAAGGTCATTATAATCTTCGTCACCTTACTCATTCTTCTTCTTACGGGACCTTTCGGCATCGTTATACTGGTGATATCCACTGTTGTTGGCTTCATACCTGTCAATATCGAAATGAGCAGAATACCATTGACTGGATGCCTCATTGTTCCAGTGCTTTTAATGGAATCTTCCATGCTTGATCTCGTACTCTCAATCGTGTAAGACAGGAACGAAATTATTATACAACATCACCTTCCTCTGGTATGGCCGAATCTTTGGGGAAGAAGACTATTGCATGTCTAATGATATCGATAGCCTTTGCTGCTCTGATGGATGGCCTCGATGGAAGCATAGTCAACATTGCTCTGCCTACGCTGGCAGAATACATGAACACCGACACAGGAACCATTGCGTGGATCACCGTGGTCTATTTCATAATGATGGCGGGTCTTTTGATATTCTTCGGAAGGATCGCCAGTAACGGTGCTATCAAGAAGATATTCGCCGTCGGAATTGCTATCTTTACAATTAGCTCCCTGGGTTGTGGAATTTCCACCAGTTTCCATATGCTACTTATATTCAGATTGGTACAAGGAATAGGCGCAGCCATGATGGGTGCGGCTGTTCCGATGATCTGCGTAAGATTCCTTCCTCGTGAAAAACTAGGAATGGGCCTTGGCATAATGACCTTGGGCGGAGCAATGGGTTATGCCATGGGTCCTGCACTAGGCGGAATAATCATAGATGCCTTGTCTTGGCATTGGATATTCCTAATCAATGTACCATTGGGAATGATCATAATCCCATTAGTATTGAAAATGTTCCCAAAGGATATCATATCAGAAAAGAAACATTTGGACTATTTCGGTGCATCATTATTATTCATGTCCATAGTATTCGGAATACTGGCACTCGATAGGTCCACATATCCAGAAGACTCACAAATTGTGATCGCATCTACGATCCTATTCCTGATATGCCTTATAACATTCATACATGTCGAAACGAAAAAAAAGGAGCCTATACTGAATCTCCGTCTATTCAAGCACTGGAAATTCGACTCTGTATTCATGGCATATCTTTTAGCCAATCTTGCATACATGGGCATGTTCTACCTCCTGCCGTTCTACATGAATATCTGTATGGGCTTCTCTGCATCCGCAAGCGGATTCTGGTTATTCTTACCTTCCCTTATCACTCTTGTGTTCTGCATCCCAATATCTAGATGGTCAGACCGCACAGAAAGAAGATCCTTCTCGGTGATGGCCTGCATATTCGTAACTATATCTTGTGCCACAATGGCATTGATGTGTCGTGAAAACGCAATCATTCCTCTCGCACTGACCACAATCACGATGGGACTTTATTGGACATTCTGCGGTGGACCCATGGCAAGCCGTATTGTTGAAAACGTTGCAGACGAAAGCCGTGAGATGGGCTCATCTCTGATGAATGAGACCTTCTACTTAGGGGGAACGATAGGTACTGCATTATTTGCTATGATGTTCACAATGAGTGCGCATTCAGGAAACATCAGTTTCGCGGACATCACGCCTGACGTGTTCCTGAACGGTTTCCAATTCGCTGCGATAATCGGTACGATCATTTGTATGATAGCAGTAATACTTTCATATATTGTAGATGAAAAGAAAACTTGATATCATAACTTGAGACACTCTGTTATACGGTAATCCAGACACTCGTATTCATCTGGTTCGCCCATTGACTGGATCTCTCCGCACTTGTTGCATCTGAATCTTTTAGGTACCGCGCCGTTATCTCTAATATACGCTTCGGCTAATCTCATCTTTCCGCTGCATGCAGGGCATTTGTAATGAGGATAGAATCTCTCTCCGTTTCTGTTCTTAAGTGAAAAGAAGAAGTATGATTCTGTCAATTGGCACTCTGTGCATATGAAGTCATCGTGCTTGTAAAGATATTTATTTGGAAACTCATCGCATTGAGGGATGAAATTGTATGCTGCTTCAACGACATCATCATCCAATATCAACAATCTCAAAGCTTCCTGCGAATCCCGGCGAACATATTTGTCCGTTCCCCAATTTTCAGGTACCTTGAACACCCTTCCGGTATCATAATTCAATGCCGTACCATATAAGAAATCGTGAGCTTCTCCACGCTTATTACAGAAATAACGCGAACGAAGTACCATATTATCAACTCAATTTACTCTGAGCCTTTCCCATGAACTTCTCATTTTTGACAATGAATCTCTCATGAAAACCTGTGCCTATCTCCCCTTTAGCATCTGTAACTTCAACCTTGAATCTCAATCTGGATCTGTCGACCTCGATCAATTCGGTCTTACAAGTTACATCGATACCCACAGGAGACGCTGATGTATGTTTGATGTCCAAATATGTCCCGACAGTACTCTCTTCTTCATGAAGTCCAGACTTCACACTTTCCGATGCTGTTTGTTCGATCAGTTGTATCATCGCAGGTGTTGCATAAACAGGAAGCTCTCCGCTTCCCAAAGCTTTTGCAGTATTTTCGCCGGTGACCCTAACGGTCTTCTGATTTGTGATCCCTGCCGAAACCATGACCCTTTACCATCCTATGTATGTTTAATGCTCTCGGTCCGACTCCATGTTACAAGTTCCCGCGCGCAGGATACGTTATTATCTAAAGGAGGCGATTAAGGGCCGATGGGACTAGAAGACGATATCTATTCGGAATTACTCGAATTGAGAGACACGATTCGTGAGAACCGTACATATTCTAATGGCAGACTGCCTGTTGTGTGTTCTGATGAGGCATTACACGAAATGGCACAGCGGATTCCTACAAAAGCCGAGGACTTCTCTGCCATAGTGGGTATCGGACAGAGATTTGTGGAATTATATGGTGATGATTTCCTTACAGTCACCAAAAAATATGCAATAACTGTAGCCAGGGGCTCCAATATGGATAAGAACATTGCCCAAACCCTCAGAGAACTTGAGAAGAAACTCATCAACATCAGCAGGAACAACCGTCTTCTGTTCCAACCTAAGATCTATAGGAAGAACGCTTTCGATCTGCTGTCTGTTCCGAATATCGACATCATGGGCCTAATATTCGGAAATAAACGCTCCATCAAACTCTGTGACTCTACAAAAAGCCAAGATGATCTTAAAAGATTCAAACAACTGACTGACATCTACAGAGAGGTCAACAGGGACTTGAGGGACAAGGGACAGTATGATCTGTATATCGCATATCCTTTTGTTGAAGGAAAACTTCCCGGAGAAGACTTCGATGTCCGTGCTCCGTTGGCGTTATTTCCAGCCATCATGGAGAAAGATGCAAAATCAGTAACACTATCGATGGACAACTCGAGAGATGTCATCTACAACAACTCTCTTATAACCGCATTCATAAAATTCAGTAAAAAGAACCGCCTTCTCCCCAATAACGTACTCGAGGATTATTCCGGCGAGTCGTTCATTACCGACCTAATAAAATTCTATGAAGAACAGGGACTCCAGATCAAATGCTCATACGGCAACCCAGTCCCATTCGTCGATTACAAGGTAGGCGAATTCCCCAAGTATCTTCCGGGCGACCTGAATATGACTCAGAATGTGGTCCTGGGAAAATATCCTACCTATTCGAGCAGCATACAGAAAGACTTCGATGATCTGCTTGCAGGAAACGAGATCAACGGCATCCTGGAGGATCTGGTCAAGGATCTTAATATCGGTGATTTCCTCTCGGATCTTCCTGATCCATTATCAGGTGAGGAACTCAAGAGCAGAGGGCTGGAAGCTTCAGAGGTCAACATAACATATATCAACTCGCTCAACAGCGCACAGGAAAATGTCCTTACAGCTGTGAACCGTGATGACAAACTCGTTATTCAGGGGCCACCAGGAACAGGTAAATCACAGGTCATAACAGGACTCATAACCTCTGCCGTAACAAGAGGAAAGACAGTCCTGATGGTGTCCGAAAAGAAAACAGCATTGGATGTCGTTTACTCCAGATTGGGTAGCCTTTCCAAATACTGCATGATGATCGATGACGTGGGTAATAAAGATCAATTCTACCAACAGTTGTCACACATGCTTGATATCAATCATCCGAAAACTGGTGCAGATCTCTTACCGTTGTCGGAAAATATCGATAAAGATG
>JALNYB010000069.1 GCA_023230065.1 Candidatus Methanomethylophilaceae archaeon | reverse complement strand
AGGAAATTACAGGCTGCAAAACTAACATTGAATATGAATGCGGCATACGCGAGAGATACGAGCATAGAACAGAATCCAGTGAAGATACCGACTGTTGACATTCCTAAGAATATCGTGAATAGAGGAGTGGGAGTTTGTATCAGGCCACCGAGGGTTCCTGTGTGTTTTTCTGTACCTGGTACCTGCGATACGGATGCCAATGTGGTGATAGCCACGCTCTGTACAGCATTACCTACGACCACGTAAGTGACAGTGACTTCCGGGTTTCCGACGTAATCTGCAAGAATAACGAAGAAATACATCGAGAAGAAAGATACTACGAGTATCTGTATCAACCAATATATCGGCGGGGTGAGTGTGAATTTATTGATGAACGAGTTCTTTGCAGTTGCTTTCAGTACCTGCAATGTAGTTGTTTCAGACATATCAGTACCTCGTAGCGCTGCCGTCAGACAGGATCCTGCGTTCGACCTTTGACATCACAAGGAATGAGGCCATCAGGAATAATGCTGAAAGGATTAAAATGACAAGTATGTCTGTATAGACAGAAACGCCCATCATACTTTCGTATCCCTCTATTGCAGAGTATTTCATAGCATCTATTCCCCATGCTGGAGGCAGGATGTAAGAGATGTATTGAAGGGAAGTCGGAAGCATGGTTATTGGTACAAGGGCACCGCTGAGTACATAAATGGGATATTCGAAGATGGATGAGAAGAAAGAGCCCATCCTTGTGAATACGAATGATGTTGAGATGAGCATTCCCACGGATGATAGCGAGAACAGCGTCAGGATAAGCATAAAAAAGAATCCTATCGGGTTCATGAGACTGAGTCCTGTGCCGAATATCAATTCTGCAACGATGAAAATGAGTATGGCATTCAACAATCCTATGAATGCGTTCCACAAAGATCTTCCCAAAAGGATATCGAATATGCGCGTAGGGGAGCAGAGCATGGGTTCGAATGTTCCGTTCATCCTGTCATATGCTATTGTGAAACTCGAGGCAAACAATGTGTTGGCCCACATTCCCAATACTCCTCCTCCCAATACCGCCTGAAGTACTATCGGACCTGTCACGTCTCTGTAAATGAAGAGCATGACCATTGTGAAAAGGAAGGGCAATATGAGGCTAGGAATGATCCATTGAGGGTCGGTTATGAATTGGATGGCCTGTTGTCGGAATCCTGCTTTGACTGCTCGGAAACTCATTCTTCGCCATCTCCGACAAGTGCAAGGTAAGCGTCTTCTAGTGTGATCTCTTCTACACCAATGTTTTTAATGTTATACTGGCGGAAGATATTTTCATACATGGAGAGATCGTTATATTCGATAGGGATTGTGAATTTGGTCACGAATCTTCCGTTCAGAAGTTTTGTCACCTTCGAATCAGCATTCATCTGCGTTCTGATGGATTCGATTGCAAAAACAGGCTCACGCTCTGTAACCACCCGGATAGAAGACGAGTTAGATATTGAATTTTTGATATCAGTGACGTTTCCTTTTCCGACGATCTTACCACCAGACATTATTATCATATGATTGCATAGTTCTTCAGCTTCGAACATATAATGGGTCGTAAGTATGATCGTCTTCCCGCCGTCTGATAATTTTCTTATGAGTGATCTTATCTCTTTGGATATCTCGGGATCCAATCCGATCGTGGGTTCGTCCAGATAGAGTATCTCAGGATCGTTGATTAATGCATGGGCAATATGGATCCTCTGTTTCATTCCTCTTGAATAATTCTCTGTCTTGATGTCGGCTGCATCGGTGAGCTCTACCAGTTCCAAAAGATCGTCGATGAGTTTTTTCTGTTTCTTTTTCGGTATGTTATAAAGGTCTGCGAAGAATTCGAGATTCTGTCTGCCCGATAATCTGTAGTAAAGTCCTCTTTCTCCGCCGGATACGACATTGATCCTGTTACGAAGAGTACGGACGTTCTTCTCATCGGTTACGTCCAATCCGAGGATCGTGGCCTTTCCTGATGTAGGGATAAGAAGGGTCGAGAGCATTTTGATCGTGGTGGTCTTTCCGGCACCATTAGGTCCCAATATACCATATATCTCTCCTTTTTTGACAGTGAACGATATTCCATCCACAGCTACTTTCTTCGGATTTCCATTATGATGTGAACTAAATGTGCGGGTAAGATTTTCCACAACGATTGCATAATCCGAATCATCCATATTCGGGGATTAACATCTTTCTTAAATAATATTTTGGATGATATATCCATTAATTAGATGCCAGTAATATTTTTCATACGGATAAGGTTTGAAAACATGGACACAAAATTATTATATGGATTAGCTGGATATATTGTCCAACAAGGTTTAGGCCTTAGGAAGATAAAATGGATCAAAATAAAAAATTGATCGCTATAGTTGCGGTCATAATCATAATCGTAGCGGCAGTAGGGATCTACTGGTATGCTACAAAGAACAACGGAGATGACGCGGATAAAGTCACATTCCTCGTTCAGGACGATGAGGGTGTTTATTTCTGGATGAGCGGGAGTGGAGAAACTGCAATGGATGCACTAGAAAACGCTGTGGCAAAATACGGATATGAAGATGTATTTGAGAAATCCGAATATGGTATAACTTCATTCTTCGGACTCAGCACAGAATTGAATGCCGATGGAAATTATTCCTGGTGGGGTCAGTTCACATGGAAAGACAATGCATGGTCTTATAACGATACCGTTCTTCTTTCAGATATCAAATCCAGCGATGTAAATTATATTTTGATCAATTTCGGAGAGGGAACAATGGCTGGAATGGACATTCCTACTACAACACCCACACCATCCGATGCAAAGGTATGGAATCATTCTACCAGCGGAGTTGTATTCGCTATCGAATCTAAATCAGGATTGTATTTCTATATCAACGGTACAGGAACAACAGTATACGATGCATTATTCAATGCAACATCAAATTATAAAATAGAATTTACAAGTGCAGATTGGAGTTCTGGGAAAGCGATAAAAACGATTTTCGATCTTGGAACTGTCAATAATGGTGGCGTGTATACATATTGGAACACAAAGGTCCTGTCTGATGATGGAACTTCTTGGAAGACATCTGAATATATCGTTGGAAATCTTGTATCTTCTGAAAATGCGCAGATCTGTCTTCTCTACTCTACCGGAGTAGGAGTGCCTACTGCACCAGTCTATTCAGCATAATTCTGTTAAATATTAAATAAACCATTCCAAACTTCTTACAAAACAGCTTAATATGAAAATGTGAGACCGATGGAAAAGATCAAGATCAAAGTGGCAATATCTGTCGTATTGGTGGTATTAGGTGCCTTATTGGCATTTGCCATGGTCCCATCTACAGCATCGGCATCGACTGATGGGATCATCATAGATTTTGGAGACAGAGATATAACGTATGTCTCTGTTAATGTGAATTCTTATTCAGATGCCATGTCAGCATTGGAGTATGCGTGTTCATACAGCGGATTCGAATTGGTCGTTGAGGGTTCATCTGTTATTTCCATCAATTCATTTCCATCTTCGGGAAGTGTTGCTACATGGGCGTTGTATGTTACAACAATAGGTTCTACGGAATGGACAAAGATAACCGGAGATCCTGCCGATATACAGATCGATGGTTATTCAGCGGTTGCGTGGGGATTATGTATCGATGGTGAATTGCCGACCACAGCTGTTGATGCCACAGGATATTGCTATTACAGTTACGGTCAGGTGACCAGAGTGGTCAGTTTGGCCCCGTCTTGTACCGAAACAATATGTGCTGACGGGGGTTTGAATCTTATAGTCGGTACAGATCAATACAGTAATTATCCTTCAGCGGTGGTAGAAGGTCAGAAAAATGGAACGATTTCAATCATAGGAGGATATACCAATCCGAGTTATGAGTTGATAGTAAAAGCCAATCCTGATCTTGTTGTCTGTATCGCTACTCAGACTGGACATTTGACAACTGCTGACAAGCTAAGGGCTGTGGGCATAAACGTCGTGGTAATATACGGTGGAGAGAATATCGATACGATATTGGATAATACCTACATTATCGGAACGTCTATGGGCTATGATATGAAGACACATGCAACTCTGAATGAATTGGAAGGCGGATTGCAAGATATAAATGATGTTCTTTCTAGTTATTTTCAAATAGAATATCCATCTGTTATGGTGTCTCTGTCTGCATCGAAGTCCCCATGGGTAGCTGGATCTGATACATACATCTCTGATATCCTTTCTTACGTTTATTGCATCAACAGTTATTCGGGAGAATCAGGATGGGCGATGGTCAACAGTGAGACCGTAGTGCAATATAATCCGGAATATATTGTAATAGTGAGTTCGGACTATAGCGATACAGAGGAAAGCTATCAGGCAATGCTGGATTCTTTAAGTGCAGAATGGAAGAGCACCGATGCATATAAGAACGGTAACATTTACCTGTTTACGGAGTCATCTACGGATCTCGCATCCCGTCCATCAGTCCGCGTAGCGCAGCTTACAGAATTATTAGCAAGAATAATGCATCCCGATGCCTTCGATGATGAGATCATCGTTCCGCACTATATCGGAGATGATTATGTTGATTATCTGACGTATACAAAAGACTTAGGATTTAATTGAGGGATTCGATGAAAGGAATTGATAAGATCGTAATAGTAGTGATGATACTCGTATTGGTATCTACAGCCGCAGTTGTTGCAGCGTCAAATACCGACGGTACATCAGATTCTTCGGATATGGCCCTCATAGATCTGGGTAACGGAGAGACGTATTGGGCCTCCGTTGACACATCTCAGACAACCGTCGGAGGTGTTGTAGGATCCGCATTGAATTCTCTAGACCTCAGTTATACGATAAACGGGTCAGAATTGATAATCAATGGAATCAGTAACAAGATGATAGGTTCTGTTTATACATCATGGAAAACTTATACTTGGACAGATAATGAATGGATCGCATCGACTTTCAATGCAACTGTATCCTATTCTGGCGGAAGTATCGCTGTAGGATTTTATCCATCAGAAGTTATTCCTTCCGAGACACCTGATTACATGACAGCTTGGATCATGGCGAGAGGAGATGCCATACAATCAGGACATCAGACGACGGATACATCATCGAGTTCGACAGCCACTTCCCCATATTCGTATTCATACGGATCTGATAATTTTGTTTGCGATTCTGTTCTCGTAGTTGCAGATAAGGTGTATGTTGTTGCAGGGGGAGGAAGTTCATCTGCTTCTTCGAGTCCTACATTATATTGTTATGATAGAATCACCGGGAAGGAATCGTGGTCGTTCTCTTACGACGTAGGTGCAGGATACGAGACTGCAACAGGCGCGATAGTGGGAGATTACTTTTATCTTCCGGCTACTAATGGAACACTTTACAGGATTCCGCTCGCGGGTCCTGGTTACAATGATAGCGATGTGATGTCGCTCGAAATATCAAAGAAATATGACCATACTCTGATAGGAAATACATATGCTACCGGTCCATCGACACTCACATACGATTCAGGGGTTCTGTATTTCGGTTCAAGTAATGGATATATCTATTGTGTGGATCTGTCTTTGAATGTTATTTGGAGCACCGCGGTCGACGGATGCATATACTATTCATCTGTAACAGTTCAGGATGGTCTGGTCTATGCAGGAGCATTGAACGGATATCTCTATGTTCTGAACGCCTCGACGGGAGAGATGTTAGCCTCCGCAGATGTCTATTCGTATGAGAAATCGGGGAAGACATATGGGCTTGTGTCTGTACCCGTGATAGTTGATGGATATATATTCGCCCCATTCTCCGATGGACAGGGAATGAATACAGTATATGGTGGGATCGCGGTCTACATATATTCCAACGGTGTCTTAACAGAAGTTGCGTTCACTGATGGTATGGGTCGTACAGGTACCTATCTTTTACCTGTGGTATCAGATGATTTCACGGGAGTTTATTTCACATCTTCGAAGGTATCTCTCGGAAGGATGTTTGTTGACGGTTCATACGAGGTATCGAATTCGAGTATTGAAACGATAAAAGCAGGATTAGTTCTCGTCAATGATGATACTATCTATGCTGCGGAATACAACAGTTCAGGCTACATATATCAATTCGATATGGATGGAAATATAACCGGAGAGTTCCAGCAACCAGATAATGTGGCCGCATGGTGCATGTCACCGGTCGTTATCATCGATGATTGGATCTATGCAGGAACAGATGGAGGATTTTACTCTGTAAACGGAGAACTTACCGTGAATTCTCCGGGTTCTGGAGGCATCAATGTTATGATGATAGTATTGGCAATTTTGATATGCCTTGTATTATTGTTTGCTACATACTGTATTTACATAAAAAAGACGAAGAATATCCCACCTATAGCCTATATCGCAGGATATCTGTCAAAGAAAAGCGGATTCAACAATGACAGGGTATCCAAAACAAAACAGAATAAACGTCGTCTATTGATCGTCTTGATATTCGGCGTAGTATTGACATTCATCACATTCATGTGCTGTTTGGCATTCGGACCTTCGGGCACGATATCTCTTTCGGATGCATTTTCAGCGCTTATCTCTGCGATAGGAAAGCACGGGCAGAATCTCTCCTATAATGAAATAATAGTATACGAATCGCGTCTTCCTAGGGCTATTGCGGCACTGGGTGTGGGAATTGGTCTTTCTGTTGCAGGATGTATCTATCAGGCGATCATCAGGAATCCGCTTGTGGATCCATATA
>JALNYB010000068.1 GCA_023230065.1 Candidatus Methanomethylophilaceae archaeon | reverse complement strand
AACAGGATACTCTTTCATCAACTGACACATCCCTTCCATGCCCAGCCTGTTCGATGAAACCTCTACGAACTCACCCTTTTCTATTAGTTGCTTTCCGTAGTCTGTTATGACGCATGCATGAACGTAAACCTTCGCCTTAGCAAGATATTCTGTGAGAAGTCTGCCTTCCGTCGTGCCTGCGAAAACGAGTACCTTGTTATTATCGGTCATCCGTATTTACTCCGTGAAATTCACTCTGAACGTTTCTTTGACAACAGCTACTGTCACACCGTCCAACACCGTCTTCTTGACGATCAGCTTACCATCATTCGAAGCCGCGACCGCCGCCCTTTCGCATACACAATCCACATTCGTTACGGACTGCACGAACTGTGAGCTCGAGAAATCCTCGTTCTCCAGGATATTAAGCTCTTTCGCAGTGAAGAACACGCATGGAATGACATATTTCTCGCAAAAATCCAAAAGGCCCTTTTCTTCCTTCTTAATGTCGATACTTGCGACCTTTTTAACATTCTTGATAGAGATATTAGCCTCATCAAGAACACAGTCAACCAGCAATTCGATCTTCTCGATCGGCGTCCCTTTCTTACATCCTATGCCTAAAGTGTAGCATCTGGGCCTCAATATCAGAGTGCTGTCGAATGGCCCGACCTCGTTCTTTTTGGATGTTATGAAGATTCCCAGATCCCCGAAATGAGAAGATACCAATCCGCTGGGTAATCTTCCTTCTACCGGGAACTCGGATGAGAAACCGACATCTTTCCCGTCGAGTATCCATGCAGACACGTTCTTGGCGGCCTCTCTGTCTCCCAGATACATATCCTGGTTCATTGCGAATACATCTACAGCGAAACATCCGTTGATATCTGTGGCTGTGGAAACAACAGGTATGGCGTTGAGCCTTTCTGCGATGAGCATGGTATAATAATTTGCACCTCCTATGTGCCCTGAAAGAAGTGATATGACGAACTTCCCCTCTTCGTCTATACATAGAACGGCGGGATCCGTTCTCTTATCCTTGATATACGGCGCGATAGCCCTGACGGCAATACCTGTGGCACCCACGAAAATTATACATTCGGCTCTGGCCATGGCATCCTTTGCCCAATCTGATAACGATTCTTTGACCTTCTTTGTACCGATGACATCCGAGGATGTTTTAGAATACACTTCTACGTCGTGAACATATATGACACTGGCGATCTTCTTTGCATATTCACATCCTCTATTGGTAAAACCAATTACATATACGACCATTTCACTGCCTCAATCTCTCTCTAAGATCCGTTACATTGGCTGATTCGCATAATTTTCCATATTTAGACGAGAAGACCACCGTTCCCACCAGCATCTTCCCGCCCGTGCGATGTTCCATACTGTTTTGGATCTTCTCTGCGATGAGGTCCATCGTCGGCTTCATCAGCCCCGCCTCGTTGATCACATCCAACGCATCATCCGTTGTAACGCATCCCAGTATCTCCTTCACAGAATTAATATCTGCGCCAGCCAATATGCTGTTTGCGGCCAGTATCTCCATCCTGGCATCAGCATTCCTCGAATGAGTGTTCATTATCCCGCCTGCGATCTTGACCAATTTTCCAAGATTGCCTACCAAAAGAAGTCCTTTTACTCCCAGTTCCAAAGCACAATCCAAGGCTTCCCCCACGAAATTACTACATTTTATGGCAGAATCTTTACCAATGAAATCCATCTCTTCCAAGAAATCCTTTCCATAATTGCCGGGGACAACAATAAGATATTGCGCACCCTCTGCAACATGCATCTTCATTTCGGTCCTTATCGTTTCTATGAGGGCTACCTCGCTCATCGGTTCTACTATCCCCGATGTTCCAAGGATCGATATGCCCCCTATTATCCCGAGATTAGGATTGAATGTCCTCTTTGCTATCTTCTCACCTTCAGGCACTTCGATTATAGCTGTGAATCCTGAATTGTGATCGTTCTCCTTTCCGACGCTTTCCAATGCCTCGTAGATCATGTTCCTCGGAACATGGTTTATTGCAGCATTACCGACAGGCTGGTCCAAACCTTTCCTCGTGATCCTTCCGACGCCTTTTCCGCCGTCGATAACAATCTTTCCGTCATCTCTCAACAAAACCGTCGAGAATATCAACGTACCATGTGTTGCGTCGATATCATCTCCGCCGTCCTTCCTGACCGCACACGTGACGCTTTCATTCTCTATCGTTATGCACTCGATCTCAAGTGTCAGAGTCTGTCCTCTTGGAACTGTTATCTTCACAGTGGTCAGGGGGACTCTGCTGAAAAGCATCTTCGCTGCCGCTTTTGATGCTGCTGTGGCACATGTACCCGTGGTGTACCCACATCTCATCAATTTGTTATTGACGAACACTTTATTCTCTTGTGTCATCTGCTTAGATTGGATTAATATGCCAACTTATAATACTTAGTACTGTTATCCGTGTTGCTTAAATCTAGCCGAACATCCGAATAACAAGATGATATGCAATTAATTAGAGACAGAATTTGTCATCCGCATCTGAATGCTTCAAAAGCAACAACTATGTCACGATCTTCAACACGATACCTTATCATAAAGACTGAAACAAAAGTCTCCGAAAGACACACTTATTTTTGTTTTCTCGCAAATGACCCTCTCGCGCGACGATAATTATTATACAGTCAAGCCGTACTTACCTTTAATATTATGACAGAAAGGGCAACTAAATTGGAACGCAGTACCAGGGAAACGCAGATTTTCGTGGAACTCGACATCGACGGAGCAGGAAAATTCGATGTTGAATGCGATATTCAGTTCCTCAAACACATGGTAGAGACTCTCGCAAGGTACGCCTCGTTCGATATAAAGATGAGGGCTAGCGGAGACAACGAACACCACCTGATAGAAGATACTGCCATCACACTCGGAACCGCGTTCAAACAGGCTCTGGGTACCGCACCGGTTGAAAGGATGGCTACAGTCATCCTACCTATGGATGATGCGCTTGTGATGACATCGATAGACATAGTTGACCGCCCCTATGCAGACATCGACTGCCCTGATCCGCTGTATCACCATTTCTTCAGAAGTTTCGCCATGTCTGCCGGCATAACGATGCACATAATGCAGATCAGAGGATTCGATGAGCACCACATTATCGAAGCTTCATTCAAAACACTTGGAAAAGCATTGAACCTTGCCGTGAAAGCCAGAAAAACAGAGCTTAGCACTAAAGACAGCGTAAAGGTGGACTGAATGCTTACGAAAAGGATCATACCCTGCCTTGATGTCAAAAACGGAAAGGTAGTAAAAGGTGTGAACTTCCTGGGTCTAAAGGATGTCGGATACCCCCCCGAACTTGCAGAAGGATATAGCAATCAGGGAGCAGACGAAATAACATTCCTTGATATCGCGGCATCATTAGAATACAGGCAGACCACATTGGATCTTGTTTCCGAGACCGCGAAACGGGTATTCGTGCCTTTAACGGTCGGCGGCGGCATCAGAACAGCTCAAGATATGCATGCGGCGCTCAGCGCAGGTGCGGATAAAGTATCTGTCAACTCTGCAGCGATCTTGAATCCTGACATAATCACAGAATCAGCAATCGATTTCGGCAGACAGTGCGTGGTAGTTGCAATAGATGCAAAAAGAATGAAAGATCATTGGGAGGTATTCTCACACGGCGGAACCAAGCCAACGGGATTGGATGCGGTCGAATGGGCACAGAAAGCTCAAGACCTGGGGGCAGGAGAAATTCTCCTTACATCCGTAGATGCCGACGGTGTAAAGAAAGGTTATGACCTTCCATTGACCAATGCAATAGCTGACGAAGTGACAATACCTGTAATAGCTTCCGGAGGATGCGGCTCGATAGAACACATCTATGAAGTATTCACCAAGACCAGCGCCTCCGCAGCATTGGCGGCATCGATATTCCATTATAACGAACACACTGTCGGAGAGATCAAAACATATCTCAGAGAAAGAGGAGTAGCAGTAAGATGATAGAACTTACATATGATGAGAAAGGATTGATTCCCGTTGTTGTTCAGGATTACCTGACCAACGAAGTACTTATGGTAGCTTGGGCCAACGAAGAAGCAGTACACCTTATGGAAACCACGGGATACACACATTTCTGGTCAAGAAGTAGAGAGAAAATGTGGCAGAAGGGAGAAGAATCGGGTCACGTTCAGAAGATCAAATCCATTCAGGCGGATTGTGATTCCGACACTCTGCTGGTACGTGTGGAACAAACAGGTGCTGCCTGCCACACGGGAGCGCCTTCGTGCTTCTACAAAACGATCTACGGCAACCCCGATTCTACAATGGCTATCATCCCAGATCTATGGAGGGTCATAAAGGACCGCAAAGAGAACCCCTCAGATGAAAGCTACACCTGCAAACTATTCAATGACGAGACAAAGATGTGCAAGAAGGTCATCGAAGAAGCGGGAGAATTCGCCCTTGCCATCAAAGATGGAGACAAGGATGAAATGGCGTGGGAACTGGCCGATCTGATATACCACTCGATGGTAGCCGTTATCGGGACCGATCTTTCCATGGAACAGGTATATGAAAAACTTGTGGAGAGAAGACAATGAGAATAGATCTGCATACACATACAATATTCAGCGACGGAGAACTGATTCCGTCAGAATTGGTAAGAAGAGCAATGTATCTCAATCACAGTGCCATCGCGATAACCGACCATGTGGACGTTACGAATGTAGAATTCGTTGTAACCAACTTGGTCAAAGCAGTTGAATTGTGCCAAGATTACATAAAGGTCATTCCGGGAGTGGAGATCACACATGTCCCTCCGAACAAGATCGATGCTATCGCAAAGAAAGCCAGGAAATTCGGAGCACAATGGATCGTAGTTCACGGAGAGACCGTGACGGAACCTGTCATGCCCGGTACCAATCTTGCATCGGCACAGAATCCGGAAATAGATATACTGGCTCATCCTGGATTTATCACATTGGAGGAGGCTCAGATCGCTAAGGATAATGATGTTATCCTGGAGATCACCGGAAGAATGGGACACAATATAACCAACGGTCATGTTGCCAATATGGCAAGAGAGGTCGGAGCGAAGATGGTGATTGATTCCGATACTCATGCACCAGAAAATCTCATGGATGAGAAAGCAGCATGGACAGTAGCTTTAGGAGCCGGCTTAACGAGAGAAGAAGCTGAGAAAGCTATCAATGTCACACCTTTCGAAGCCATCCAACACCTTTACTGAAACTTCTTCTTTTGAATCTTTACATTTTAGTTAAGATTTTTTTAATCTTTACCTTTTAGTTAAGATTAATAATAAATATATATTCAAAATCACATTACATGTTATGTGTGAATTCATCGGCAGAAGACCCGAATTGAATAACTTGGAAAATTTATATTCCAAACCCAATTCTGAGACCTGCGCCATTTACGGTAGAAGGAGAATAGGAAAGACATCTCTACTCAATGAGTTCTGTAAAAACAAAAGAACGATCTTTATTGCATCCACAGAAGGATCTGAATTGATGAACTTAGAAGGAATCAGAAGATCGATATCAGAATTCACAAAAAAAGATACCAAATCTTTCGCAAACTTCTTTGAAGCTTTAGATGCTATAAAAGAAGCCTGTAATAATAAAAAAACAGTACTCATAATAGATGAATACCCTTATCTTGTAAAATCTGCCCCACATATATCCTCGATACTGCAACATTTCATAGACCATGATATGAAAAAAATGGATTTATTCCTCATACTGTGCGGATCATCTATAAGAACAATGACAGATGAAATAGATGGACATGACAAACCATTATTCGGAAGATTCCTCCATCGTATGAAGATACGTCCACTGTCATACAAAGAATGCAAAGAATTCCATCCCAGAATGTCTGAAGAAGACAATATGTCCCTCTATCTTATAGCTGGAGGAGTGCCCTTGTATCACAAGATATTATCAGATGACAATTTCAAAGAATGTATAATAAATAGTTTCTTAGAAACATATGCACCGCTCAGCGATGAAGCTTCAGGTATCGTAGAGAGAGAATTGTCTCCGTCCGGTACATATAAGACGATAATTTCTACCATAGCAGAAGGTTCCAGCCGTCTAAAGGAAATAGCTGAAAAGAGCTCGGTCTCAGAAGCAATATGTTCTAGATATCTTAATAATATGGAATTCTTAGATCTTGTGGAAAGGATCAACCCGATGGGCAATGCACCTAAAAAACCCCTATTCCGTATCAAAGACAACCTCCTGAGATTCTATTATTCCGTAATAAACGGAAATGCATCACTTTTGCACAATGATAATAAGGACGCAATCTACGATAGGATAAAACATCAAATCGATACCTATCTCGGCCATGCATTCGAAGATGCATGTTCAGAATATGTACAGGCCAACTACATATGCAAAGACATAGGAAAATGGTGGGGTCGCGCAGAAGATGAGGATGTTGACATAGATATTGTCGCAATCATAACAAACGGACACGATGACTATACCTTGTTCGCAGAATGCAAATATCGTACAAAACCAATAGGCTTTGAATCATTGAATACATTAGAAAACCGTTCAACCTATGTCAAAGGGCTGATGAATGTCAAATTGTTCATCTTCTCGAAATCAGGATTCACAGATGATCTCAAAGAATATGCGGAAAAGAATGACGTCACCCTGATATCTCTTCACGATATGTATTCGTGATATCTGCACGCTGATACTCTGAATGCCTTGAATAAATAAGGAGCAATGCAGAATTCACAACTACCAATACAGACCCTACGTTG
>JALNYB010000067.1 GCA_023230065.1 Candidatus Methanomethylophilaceae archaeon | reverse complement strand
TCATGATTTTTAGATGTAAAATGAAAATTAGCCCTATTTTACACGTAAAAATAATAACTTTTTTAAAAAATGTACATTATGCTTGTCCACGACGGTTCCCCGAATATCAACTTAGAATCATAATTTTACACTGAATAGTCTACATGTTTCATGTAAAAAATCAGTGATTATGCAATTATTAAATAATAACACAGAAAATCTGAAAAAGTTACAAATTGAATGTAGAGATCTGATACGTGACTTCGACACCCGGTGCAATCTTTTCTGAAAACCTTTGATTTTTGACGGAATCGTGCGAAAACAGATGGCTTTCCCCGATCTTTTTTTGGATATTTACTGCGATATCCAAAGCATCCGCTGATCTGTGTTCTTGTTCCCTACAGTAACGTTCATATATTTAAGCATATATAGTTGGGCTAAAGCCCAACTTATAATGCTTAACTCCATGCGCATACGCGTGCGGACGATGTGTTCCCGCTTATTTCCGGGCTTGAACGAGCGACCATGAAGATCATAAGGAAGGAACGCGTCTACGAAGGTCTGCCCGCAGGCAGCGCCGTTGCCATGGCCGTGATGGAGACATCCGGCATCCGCGCCCTCATCGACAGGAGCGTGAAATACGACAGCGAGCGCAAGCTCTCCCCAGGCATGGCCGTGAAGGCGATGATCGGCCCGATCTTCGATGCGAGGAAGAAGCTCCCTCTTTCCGGTGTGCGGTACTTCTACAACGCGGCACCCTGCGATCTCCTGTTCGGCGATGGTGTTGAGAAGGCGAGTCTCAACGACAACGCCCTGGCGAGGAATCTGGACGACATATTCGACACCGGTCTGGACGAATTGTTCTGGAAGTGCTCGAAGCTCATCAAGAAGAAGTACGGTCTCGATTCGCACATCAAGCACATGGATTCGACGAACTATTCCGTGTTCGCCGTGCCGTCGCCGGACGATCCGCAGGACGTTTCGGCGGCATTCCCTGCTTTCAGTGGGCACGCGAAAGACAAACGCGACGATCTGCTGCAGTATGCGGCGTCGACGATAACCGACGGCGACAGGGTGATCGAGTACTGTCGCGCGTATTCGGGAAATGTGGCGGATCCGGTCATGGACTCTGACACGCTGGATTTCCTGAAGGAGCATTCCGACACGAAAGATATCATCATCGCAGACTGCAAACTCGTGAACTCATCACTCATCAGGAAGCTCATCTCGATGGATGCCAGATTCATATCGAAACTTCCGGATCCGTTCTCCGATCGCGTCCGTGACGGCATAGTGTATTCCGCGCTGAACAGCGATCTCGATCCCTCATCGATAGAGGGATACAGCGTCTACGACACCGTCGCCGATACCGAATGCGGTAAACTGAGATTCATCGCGTACCGTTCCCCGAAGGGGACGCGTCAGGCGATGGATTATCTCAGAAGGCAGGGCGGGAAGGAAGCGTACAGAAGGTTCGCATGCTTCTCCAAGAGGCTGTTCCCCTGCGAAGAGGATGCGATGAGGACATTCAATGAGGTTCTTGGAACGCACAGAGACAACGCGTACATCGTCAAAGGAACGCCGAGGAAGGTCGGATCGATCGAAAGGAGGACGTCCCGCGGAAGACCTTCGGCGGATTCCCCGCCGCCGAGGACGGTGACGGAATGGGCCGTCGATGTAGAGATGGAGTTCAGCGAAGCACTTGCTGCGGATTTGACGAAGAAGCGCGACATCAGCGTCATCATCACCGACCTTCCGTTCGCCAATGAAGATGCGAAAGATCCGAGGGACGGTGCGACGACGGACACGGTGCTCAGGCTGTATCTCGACCAATACAAAGTGGAGCACACATACCGCCTGATGAAATCCGGGATGGGCGTGGACACCGTGTACGTCCAGACGCCTTCGCGTGCGAACGCGCTCCTGTTCGTCATAGGGATCGCGACGCTGGTGTCCAGCATCATGGATGCGATGCTCAGGAGAAAGGGCGGAACGTACCGGACGGTGAAGCGGGCGTGCGTCGATATCCAGGATGTGACGCTCGAATATCGCAGAGACGAGGATGCGATATCTTTCAGCGGATGCGAAGGTTCGGCGGAGAAGGTATTCGGGTATCTGGACGGCATCGGTCTGGACCCGTCGTTGTTGCTGGAAAGATGCGGTTGACCGTGGATCACAGGCGTTTCAGCAGCCGAGGCTATGCAAAAATTTCGATTCGACAAGAGGGTGTCGAAGTCACGATTAATATGATTTTCTTATCAATAAAAAATCTATAATTGGACATACAGAATAATACTTTTTTATAATTAGTATGCATACAGATACAAGATGAATGAATCTATCCGCAACTTTTGGGACCAAGATTCTAGAAGTTATGATATGTTCGTCGAAAAAGGATTTTCTATCAAGAAAGAAAGAAGATCTTGGCAGGCCTTATTTACAGAATCATTTGGTGACAAAAAAATGAATATTCTGGATACCGGTTGCGGACCGGGGATCGTATCGATGCAACTTGCAGATTTAGGACATGATATGACCTCTGTTGATTTTTCAGAAAAAATGTTAGAGGCCGCAAAGAAAAATGCCGAACAAAACAATCTCAAAATAAATTTTCAATATGCCGATGCAGAATGTCTGCCTTTCAAAAATGACTCATTTGATGGTGTAGTAAGTGACTATATGCTATGGACTGTGCCAGATCCTCAACTTGTCATGAAGGAATGGTTCCGTGTACTCAGACCTGGTGGGACCGTTGCCTATGTGGATGGAAATTGGACATCCGACCCTAAGAGAACCCCATTTAATTGTACAATATCCAAATTAGGCGTTTTCTTAGATTCTCCTAAGAAATATCTGATGAATAAAAAGAATAAGCATACCAACACGAACATGAACGATCTATGGTCTGCTAAAGCAATGAGACCTTCAGATGACATCAAAATGATGGAAAATGCCGGTTTTACGAACATAACTGTGATACACAACATACAAGACCGTGTACTCCACGGAATCAGACATTTAGCATATGGTAGCACAGAAGACCATTTCATGATAGTGGCACATAAACAACCGTACATTCAGAATATTTCAGAAAATATCAATGAAACTCTTGTTTCGACCGCATCAAAAAATTATTTTCAAAACTGAATAATCAAAAGAGGATTGCAGATGAGCGAATTATTGGACGACATAAGAGACTATTGGACCATGAGAGCAGAAGGATATTCATATTCCGTTAACAACAGTATAGAAACTGGACAATCGGAATTCTGGTTAAAAATGATATCAAAATATATTGATCTCAATAGACCGTTACGGATTCTTGATGTGGGTACCGGCCCTGGTTTCTTTCCAATGCTTCTTGGACACATGAATCACAGCATAACCGCTGTGGATTACACAGAATCCATGCTGAATGCGGCCAGAGATAACTGCAAAAAATCAAATGTAAATGTAACATTATTACAAATGGATGCACAGAATCTAGAATTCGATGATGAATCATTCGATCTTGTAATCTCTCGGAATTTAGTATGGGATTTGGAATATCCGATAAAAGCATACAAAGAATGGATGAGAGTGCTTACACATGATGGAAAAATGATAATATTTGACGGAAACCACTATCTACATCTGTTTGATGATAAATATGAGAATACAAGTGACGACAGATCGCATAAATCTGAATACATGATGGGAGTGGATGCTAATATTATGCAAAATATAGCTAAAGAACTCCCTCTCAGTAAAGAAAGAAGACCTCAATGGGATGCAGTAAAACTAATGGAAATGGGAACATCAAATGTATCTGTCTATACCGATCCAGCAAAATCTATCCATATTTCAGAATATGGAGAAGATCTTATCTTACCTCTATCTTTCATGATCTGCGCAACAAAAATATAATGAGGCCTTATGAACGATCGTAATCCTCTTATCGTATTGTCTATACTTATTATCATTATAGCGGCAGTAGGAACGATATCCGGATGGGCAATGATACAATATCTGGAAAATACAAATTCGAATGACGACTCATTTTCCATTTCTGGTACATATTTATCAGATGATACAGAAATTCCATGTTCAGGAAGTGCTACTTATTCCAACCTTCAGGAATCTCAAATAAGTTATGTCTATCAATTCATATATGCAATATCATATGAAGATGAATACGGAATTACACATGATATATCGGAAAAATCTACACTTATTGTGTCGTGTGAGACTCATGAACCAGATGGAACATTATATGTTTTTTTAGGAAATAACATAATTGACGGAATAACTGTTAGCATGTGGTCACTATCCGAATCAAACAACGAATTCATTTACTATATGAACGACGGAAATATATTGAGAATTGATATTGATGATGGACCGCTAACAGCTGTTGCTACAGTCAATGATAATTGAAATGAAAAACCACCTAATACTTAACAAATATGACACTTGAGATTATTCGAAGATCGAATAATTTCTGAATTATCATCAAAATAATATGTTGATATTTTATGAAACGTATTATAATAAAAAAAGACGAAGAAATAAGTATCTCTCTATGTGGATTAGAGTGACCAAAGATACTCTCTGATCTAAATCATATGTGAGATACTATTTCAACGTCTTATGATAGGTTTTATGCTTCTCCGTAATCCCAGAAGAAATCCTCTATATTTGACACGTATTCTGAATAGTCTTCAGATGCAAAGTTATCAAAATAATATTCGAACAATTCCTTATAATCCATTCCTGTATCTAGATCCGGATACATGACATTCTGATAGAATGCCAACTCTACAACATACAACGGACTGTTACCTGCTTCTCTAGACATACCAAGATAGTGAATATTCACTGACGATGATGATAACATTTCAATATCTGCAGGTATACAATCTTCCAAAAGACGTTGCTGCCTGATACCGTCGTGTTCATTATCCATGTAATATATGGTATTATCCTTGGCCTCGCTGGCAATTACAGTCAGGATCTGCTCTGCAGTCAGATTGTTGTAATTGGACGGAAGATACGAACTGTACTGACCCACTGCGTACACCCCTACCCATTCTGCGTGTATATTATTCGTATTATTCTTACCAGTGATGCTGATCTTACCATCGGTATCATACGAAGGGGATGATCTGGCCATCATAAATGCGGCCTTGTCTTCATCTGCTATGGTATCGGCTGCAGCTTCTAATGTGTTTAGAACCTCATCGTGCCAATCCAGATATTCATGTGTCTTCTCCGTATCGCCCTGCAATAGATATGCGAACATCAATATGGAACGATCGATGTACTCGTTAGGATAATCAATACCGCTGTTATCACATGTGGTTATGAACATGACATCGATACCTGCAGGATTGAGTTTTGACGGGGATAATGCATCAGCAGTGGCATCACAGTACCCTACAACATAGACGTCTATACCTTTGGCTATCATTGCCTCATAATCAGGTGTTTCTGTATCACCAAAAGATGAAGCAGATGCAAAATTACTATTCATTACATACCAATAACTGTCTATTGTGGAATCCACCATAGTAACCTTGTCACATACGCCTGTCAGATCTGCACAATATGCTCCGCTGCAATATCCGATTGCAATCGTATTAACTGGCCATGAAACTTTAGCTACGCAGTAATAATTGTTCACGTAGTAAACATTCATATCTTCACTGGCTATAATTCTTTCAAGATAGTCAATATCTTTTGAATCTATCAATCCATCTGCATTTGCATCTGAGAGAACTGTAGCTGAATTGTTTCCATCTATAACTCCCTGAAGATATGCTACATCTGAAGCATCTATTTCATCATCCTCGTTGGAATTTCCATAAACCCACAATCTTGAATCATTAGATGGTATTCCGTCGCCGGTCAATGTGTTTCCAACAAGTGATCCTTCGCTATGATCCGTGTTACTTCCATTAAAAACTCCAGTTACAAAACACGCTGCGATCACAGCCACTAGAATTACTGCGACCGTTGCCGCTATTATTATATTTTTATTCAAATTTTTTCCTCCTTTGTGCCAGGCAATAAAATTACATGTGGCCTGCCTTCTACATCTATGACTTTGACGTCTACGTCATAGACTTGCTTGATACAATCTTCAGTGAGAACATCCTCAGCTTTTCCGTCAGCGAAAATGCCTCCGTTAGACATTATTATGATCCTGTCTGCAAAAGCAGCTGTTATGTTCAAATCATGACACACCATCAAAATCGTAGTATCAGATTCCACGGCATATCTTTTCAAAAATCTCATAACTTCCATCTGATGTTTCACATCCAAATTGGATGTAGGCTCATCCAGGATCAGAATTTCAGGTTCCTGTGCCAATCCTCTTGCGATCATCACTCTTTGCAGCTGTCCTGCACTGAGCTCTCTTATATCCCTTTCAGAAAGATCCTGAAGATCCATCGTATCAATCGCTTTGTCTACAACATCCATATCATTTTCTGATGTTGTCCATCCTGCATGAGGATGTCTTCCCATCAATATGGCTTCTGCCACTGTCATTGAGAATACGCTGAATGCAGAATTCGGTACATATGCCATGATTTGGGCAAGATCCAAAAGATGCATATCCTGAACGTCGTTATCATTGATGTATATGTGACCTGAAGTCGGTTTCAAAAGTTTATTTATGCATTTTATTAAAGTCGTTTTACCGACACCATTTGGTCCCAATATACAAACGAGATTGGATCCTCCAATCTTAAGCGATATGTTAGAGAACACACTGCAATTACCATAACTGAATGACATATTCTCCATTCTGATCTCCGTCATGACCAGATCTCCTTGTTATTACGAAGTATGAGGAACATGAACAACGGACCTCCGATGCATGCAGTTATCACTCCGACAGGCAACATCAACGGGGCTGTTATCGTCCTTGCAATGATATCAGATACCAACAGAAGTAATGCACCGAAAACAGCTGACCCAGGTATCAGATACTTGTTGTCT
>JALNYB010000066.1 GCA_023230065.1 Candidatus Methanomethylophilaceae archaeon | reverse complement strand
TTACATCCATAATAATCAGATGTTGCAGGCGCCGGCGGTGCTACGATCACAGGTTCCTTGCGAAATGCTTCTTCGACTGCTCTGAATCTGCTGTTGCTCATAGAAAGGTATTGAGACTTACGTATTAATATAGTTTTCGAATAAGCTTACTAAATGTTCGTAAATAATCAATCTGATTAGACAAATGTCTAATAGAAATAAATCTTAAAACTGTTATTGACAGGATGCACGCCTACATTAGTGATTTTATACAATTAATATACGAAGAAACGAGATGAGTTCAAACAACTACTCTAACAACAAAGAAAGATATATCCCCTAAACCACATGCACCGGCACAGAAAGTGAGAACATGGCGTTGATATTCAAATCAGGAGACGAACTGTTCGATCAAGGTATAGACCTTATCAAACGCAAAGAGTTTGCCAAAGCAAAATCTAACTTCCAGAAATCCGTGGAAAAAGACGGAAAGAACGCAGAGATCGCAAACATATACATTGCAATAATAGATGTGTATTCCGATCCTGACTCTGCAGATCGCCTAGAATTCTTGGCAAGCAGACTCGAAGCAACAAACATAGGAGAATTCGAATTCGGACTGACAAGCATCGAATCAAAGAAATTCGCCGTAGAACTTAGACTCACAGCCGAACGTATAAGAATATTCGCAATGAATGGAAATTCCAATGTCAGAGAAGACAAAGGAAATAAACTTCTGCAACTCGCACAAAAATTCCAGATGCAGATTGGAAATGACGGCCTTAAACTTAATGAATTGATCTCTAACGACGTAAGCATAACGGGTATCAGAGAAAGTCTCAGTATCCAAGCTCTAGGTTATGAGACTTTAGCATCTGCCGTCGTCCTTACAGATCCCAAAAAAGCAGCGGAGATGTTACAGAACGCATACAACTACCGCAAACAGACCGGAGAGGACGTGGGGAATGATATGAACCTCATTAAAGCCTATTCCAAAACGGCAAAATGCTGGATCTGTGGAAGGTCTACGACCGGTGAAGGGATACATTTCATAACCATGTCCAGCGAGATCACTCCTTTTATGAGGACAGGACAAGATGACATTCAGAAATCAGCTCCTGAGAACTTCGAATCTGTCTACGTGTGCCGTCCTTGTTATTCAGCTATTTCAAGAAGAGCTGATGTAATATCTAAACAATATTTTGATAGAGGTATGCAAGAACTACGCAACACTGAAGCCAGACTTCAAATGGAGATTGCAGAAGTACGCGCGTACGCTTCGATGAGACGGTGAATATATTGGATGATATTGTCACACTCAGATGTAAATACTGCGGAGCACCACTGGACAAAAAGGATCTGGAATCGAACGACCCATATGTCACATGTTCAAGCTGTGGTACAACACAGCAGAGGATCGATGCAAAAGCATACCTCGATCAAATGATGGGACAAGTCCAGAATTGGATTAGCAAAGCACTTCCAGGCGGATTCTCATTATCTCAGTCTGAGAATGTAGATTCAGTTGCCAGGTATAATATCTTCAACACCAATATAAAACCCAAGATAGACGCAGAATACACCGAATACAAGTTCGCAACGAACACACTCATCTCAAATCCGATGATGGTGCTGCCGTTCACTACAGACAATTCAGCAGTACCTGTACATTCTTCAACCAAGGCATTCGAATTCAATGCCAAAGTAAAAAGTGTTGAAGCTTTAGCAGTAGATGTGAGCAGTAAGACACTCATTACTGACGCTGAGGACCTTGCATCCGCTTACGCCCTGATCATCAACAATACAAAACTTTTACAAGAAGATAAACCTGGAAGATATATTCTGCTAGCTAACAACTTCACCGAGGCCGCAAAGGCCTTTTCAAAAGTCAAAGGATACAGTTCGGCAACAACACGTTTCGAAGCACTGGCACAAATCTCCACAGGATGCGAAAAACTCCTGAACGGAGATGCCATGGGTTCTCAATCATATTTTGAACAGGGCACAACCAAGCTAGAAGCATTGAAGACAAATCTCTTCAGCGATATGAATCTAGGTATCATGTACCAAGCCGTGAACCTTGAGATCTCACAAGCACATATACTTACAGACATATCAAGATTCATAACCACTGGAGTGAACAGCGATCCTCTGAAGATCCTAAACGTCATCAAAAAAGTATTCACATTCCAATATGCGAAATCAGGAAACTGGGGTTATCTCTTAAGCAATAAAGACAGATTCAATGAGATCTTCGAATACCTTTCCAATGCGATGAGCGCAAAGAACGGTAAAACATTGCCTATCACAGCAGGAAGCGGAGATTATCTCATTCCGTTTTGGGATATCGACCTGAAATATAGCTTCCAGACAGGAATGGCATGGAAAAAGAAAAGCGTTGAAGTCTCTGAGGACATTCTGGTTCCCGCAGATTTTGTAATTGACAGTGCATGTTTATCCAATCCATCATCAGCGCTTACAGATATATTCTCTATACGTCCTGAAAAAAGCATTCTTGCAGGCATCAGCGGAAGCGAAACAAGTATCAGCGGAGGAGAAGGTATCGGTAAATTATCGATGGCTTCTCAGAATTCTCCAGGAGCAAGAAAGATCGTAATACCATTGAGTACAAAAAAAGAGGCTGAAAAGGTAGTCACAGATTATCTTACAAACCGTATGAGCAGCGATTCCAAGCTCAAATTAAGCAAACCATACGTCAAATGCCTGATATACATACCATGCAAAATTAACGGCGATAATCTCGCAGTACCAGAAGAGTTCGGATCGCTTATACCCGAACGGATAAGAAGAACTAAAGTCTCAGAGTTAATAACAATATAAGGGGGAACAGAAATGGCTATGAACAACAAAACGATGTCTGCGATACTATTAGGCGCAGCCATCATCGCACTTGCTATTGGATTGATAATCTACAGCGTCGTAAGGAAAGATTTCTTCGTGATCATCTGGTCCTTTGCACTGATATTTGGTATCACTATCTGTATCACTGTATCGGCATACAGCAACGTTGAGAAACATGGACCCTCTGAAATGATGTATAGACTCAGCACCGGAATGGTAATGGTACTCATCGGAATCATAGGGTTCATCAATATATTCGCATCAATAGACGCACTGATCCTGATTGCAATATTCCTTATCGGACTTGCATTCATAGGCATAATGATAGCAATTACAAACAGTAAGAAGGTGGCATAAATGACCACAGATAAAGTGGTTGGAGACCAGATGGACAAGAATAGATCTCTCATCGAGAGGATATGCCTTTACATCCCCGGGTATAGAGGGTACAAGCAGAAGAACCTCAGAAGAGATGAGGACAGAGCAGTCAGAACAGAAGTTGCCCGTGCTCTTGAAGCAACTAAGATGGATCTTGCAACCGTACAGAGAGCAACTGTAGGAAATCTGGATCTCATGAGAGATACTGAAAGAATCAGAACAAAAACAGACAAATATTACATCGATGTGAAAAAAGCTGTCAACGGATACAGCGCATTGCACGATTCAGTAAAGATCATGGAATCCGAATTGGACAATCTCATAGAATGGGATGCAAAACTCATGGATGACGCTGTCGCATTAAAAGAAGAGACATCCGCCATAGTAGATTCCATTGATAAAGGAAATACAGATATCAAAAAACCCCTCAGAGACCTCGAAAGGACCATTGACCAACTTTTAGAGGATTATAACGGCAGAGAAAAGATCATGAAAGGATTCCAAGAAAAGGAGTGAATTGAATGGCAGCAGAAAAAAAATCTAATGTTGTATTTTGGAAAGATCAGGGACCTGACGATATCATCTACAACTCAGAGTACGATGACCTCAGGACGATCACCTCCGTGACAGTTCCCGAACACGCAGTCGCATTGTTCATCAGGGATGGACAGCTCGTCGGAACTCTCGAACCAGGAAGACATGTCATCACTTCCGCAAATATTCCATGGTTGACAAAACTGTATAACCTGGCACTCGGTTACAAAGAGACTCCATTCAAGGTCTGGATCGTTTTCATCTCGCTGAAAATGTTTAACGGAAGATGGGGCATCAGATCAATGATCAAAGCCTCTGAGGAATATCAAGTTCCTATCGTTCTTATGGCTAATGGAGATTTCCAGTTCCGTATCAATGATGTCTCGGTTTTCTACACACAGATACTCGGCGGAATGAACAAATATTCTACCGGAGATGTCAACGCGTTCATGAAGAGCTTCATCAACGAGCAGATCATCCAACAGATGACCTCTCAATACTACATGGACATCATGAACAATCTCGAAAAGGCATCCACAACAACAAAGATCCTTATCGAGCCCTACTTCACACAGAGAGGTATAGAACTACTTTCGTTGAAGATCAGCGAAGCACAAACAACCGATGAAGACAGGACCAAAGTATTCGAATATCTCCAATTCAGCAGCAAGAACGGAGAATCCTTCAAGAAATACGAGGTCATGGATAGGATGGCAGATGCTATAGGAACATCGACAGGAGGCGCAGCAATGGGCTCAGGAATGCTCTTATTTCCTCAAATGTACCAACAACTACAACAGCAACCTATTAATGGTGTACAAAATCAGAATCAACAGCCACAGCAACAGAAGGTCATGTGTCCTACATGCGGTGCATTGAATGACTATCCGTACAAATTCTGCAGTAGCTGCGGTCAACCGTCACCGATGATGAACCGCACCGGACAACCTGTGATGATAGCCGGTAACGATACAGCACCTGCATCAGGAACAGGTCCTGCAACAACCAGTACAGGAAAAAAATTCAAGCTCTGTCCATACTGCGGAATGGACATAAGTTCTCTTCTTAAGACACCTAAATTCTGCCCATATTGTTCAGAACAGCTTAATTAACTTTTTTCAGGACCGGTTTCAACCCGGTCCTTTTTTACACCTCAGGTACTCTGAGGATTTCATCAGAATCATTATTACATTACATATACGATTTTAAGTTAATAGATCTAGCATAATATGGACAAAACAAGATTCAAATTTAGTAAGATATTCCTAACGTCGGATTGCGTGACACAAACAAATTACATCAGATTGCACCAAAACCTAATAAAAATGAATCGAATTATCTCTCTTTCATTTCTTTATACTTGATCTGGACCGCCACAAAATAATCAATATGATTCGATCAAAATGTCACTGACATTGATCATTAATTAAAGTTCATTGAATATGATAGGAGCGTTTTATTTATAAGTCTATAATTGCGTACATATCAGGTGGTTATTAATATGGTAAAAAATTGGCAACTATTGCTGTTATGTGTTATCGGCTGTATGGCTGTAGGTGCAATATCCGGTATAATCTCAGGAGACAGTATGAAGATGTATTCTGATCTCAAATTACCGGATATATATCCCCCTGGATACTTATTCCCCATAGTTTGGACAATACTGTATGCACTTATGGGTATTTCTCTATATTTAGTAATCAAAGATGGAATTTACAAGAATGAAATACCATTGGCCATCTTTGGAATTCAATTGATATTGAATTTCTGTTGGTTACCTTTATTCTTTGTTATGTCTAATTATCTCGCTGCATTCATACTATTAGTAGTGATATGGATCTTCATATTGATGATGATATATACATTCTGGAAAGTAGACAAATACGCCGGTGCGATTCAAATACCATATCTATTTTGGGTTACGTTTGCAGGATATTTGAGCTACAGCGTATACATTCTGAATTGACACAACAAGTTACTCTGTAAGATGTCTCTAAACTCGATGAATGATACTCCTCTTTGAGACAACTATCAGAAACCTCTGCGGGAGATCCCGCAGTGAAATATTTTACTATTCAAAATTGAGCTTATTCTTTCTGAACGCATCGTAAAAATACGACAACTATGACGATGTCACAATTATGAGATTTATAATCAAAACTGTCGTAGATATCTTCACGCAAAATTTCCATGATAACAAAACTTATCTCAACACTATAACATGGTCAAATTTTCACATTCGGATTGAAATATCTACCTTTTTTCTCAGTCTTCTTGCTATATTGAATAGCTTCAACCGGACACCTGTGCAAACATCCCAAACAAAGAATACATTGATCCTTTACCCATATGGGCTTCTCATCTGTGATCTTTATCGCCTTCGCGGGACATATCTTTTCACATAAACCACAGCCTATGCAGACTTCGGTAACATAGAATTTATTGGTTTTTCTTCCACCTTTATACATCGAATATAGAATTGGAGTCATCAACGCGGGAAACATGCCGCGATGTACGTTCATATCACCGATGGCCCTATTCCTGATATTCCCTATTATACGATCTATCTCAATATCAGCTTTCTCTAGCTTATCCTTGATCTCCTCGTCTGAACCTATGTGATATAATATCACATAATTATCCGGCATAACAACAGAATACTGAGCGGACAGCTTGATCCCTTTATCTTGCATAAGCTTTGCACACGCACGGATTGCGTTACCTGTAGCAAGTCCACAAGTCAAAACAACAAACATATAGGGCTTACAGCCATCTTTCAATTGAATCTTAGAAATAAATTCTGTTACTATCGTGGGCAACCCGTAAAAATAAGTCGGAGCAACAATTCCTATAAATTCTGTACTGATAAGAACATGATCTTTATCTTTAAAATCTTCGATATTAGTAACCGATGTACCTAGCACTTTTGATATTTGATTCGCTACGTACATACTATTGCCTGTCGCCGAAAAACAAAATATCATGCAATTCCGAATAACTTCAGAGTACTTATGAGTAACGTCTGGCTTGCAAACACTAAATGAATCCAATTATAGTATTTCGTAATTTATCTACGAATTACATACATAAAATTACGATTATCAACGAATTAATTGAATGAATCGTTATATATAGTAGTAATACGATAACAATAGTGGAGGAAAGTAAAATCGCAAAACCAAATATGTCTAGAACCTGCGGCGAGAACGAATCTAGTATGGAGATATGTTCGAAAAGGAATGACTGGT
>JALNYB010000065.1 GCA_023230065.1 Candidatus Methanomethylophilaceae archaeon | reverse complement strand
GTTAGCTGAAAGATATGCACTTCCCAGCATGTGGCATGCTATAGTATTTCCATGCTGTGCTGATCTTTCATAGTAATACATGGCTTTTTTCTGGTCTGCTTTGACCCCTATTCCACGAGAATAATTCTCACCAGCAACCAATTCTGCATATGGTTCTCCGAGGTCTGCTGCTTTTATGAACCATCCTGCTGAGGTTGCATCGTTTTTATGAACCTGTGTTCCTTTGGAATATAATTGGCCGAGCATGATCATCGCATCGGTCTGACCCTTGTTGGATGCAGCCTCAAGGAGTTGGATACCCTTGGCTTTATCTCTGTCGACACCTACTCCACCCATGTAGCATCTTGCGAGCCCGTATTCTCCTTCGACGCATTCTGCGGATGCGACAGTATACCAGCTGTTTGCAAATATGGGGTCTTTTTCTACTTCGATGCCGTCCATATAGCATCTGCCTAAGTGGTATTGACCAACCGGTATGCCTGCATCGGTCATTTCATTGTATATCTTGAATGCTTCTTTAGGATCTCTTATGACACCGATGCCGTGCTCATAGCATCTGGCCAGTTCGCATTTTGCTCTTATCGAACCTTTTGCTGCAACTTCTCTGAGCATAGATGCTCCGAGATCTTTATTCTTCTCTGTTCCGGTGCCTCTAATGGTGCAGATGGCTTTTTGGCATTCTGCATCTATGTTTCCCAGTTTTGCGGATTTGGAGAACATTTCATATGCTTTGTCAGCATCAAAATCTGTTCCGATGCCAAGATTATAGAAGATTCCAAGCATGTACATCGAACTCGGGCAACCTTCTTCGGCTTTTTTTGAATAGTATGTAAAAATCTTTTTATCTTTTGGAACTTCGCTGTCCTTGAAGATATTACTAATGGCATTCGTTGCATCTAAATTTCCTTTCAATGCTGCTTTAGAATACCAGATAATGGCTTCGTGCTGATTCTTTGGTACAGATATTCCATCTTCAAAACATTTGCCTACAACATATTCAGATATTGTGTGTCCTAAAGATGCGGCTTTCATATACCATTTGAATGCTTCGGCCTCATCGGTCGTTACATCCTCGCCCATAGCATATGCTTGCCCCAATCTGAAACAAGATATTAGGTCTCCAGCTTCTGCTTTGGAAAAGAGTCCTTCAGGAACTGCCATCCCTATTCCCTAACGGCCCGATGTTATAATAGTTTACGCTTATTTTCATTCTTCAAGTGTTACTTTCACTAGGCTTTTCGACAGATAATAACACCAATATGAGTGCAATAACGGAGAGGGCAAACATCAAGACCCACACGAGAGTAAAGTTCTCGATCGAATATGTAGTTCCGATAATGATGCCTGTGATTGTAGTACATATTGATGCACCCAAGAATAAGAACAGATTCATGGCAGATACAGTGGTTCCTGATATCGCTGTGGGAAACCATTCTTTCACTTGAGTAAATGAAAGTGTCATGAATCCTCCGAAGAATCCGAATAGGAAACATATGAGCATCCAGAACCAATAATTATTCATCTCTCCAGCAAATATCCAAATTATTCCCCAGATACATGCGAATAGTAGAGTCCCTATGGACATAGCTCTGCGTTTGGATCTAATTATGCCACGTCCGTTCAATATTCCTATTATGATCGAACTCAGGATTTTTCCGATACCGATCATAGTTATGAACCATACTACGCTAAATGCAAAATCGTATGTGTGATTGAAATAGGTTTTTGCCCATGTTCCTTGGAAAACCATTATACTGCCATATACAAGGAAATACGCAAGTGCGAGGGTCCAGAACTTCCTTCCGCTTGTTGCGATCATTTTAAGTCCTGTGAGCATCGGAAGTTTTGCATCAGTCTTATCATCGATGGGAGTTCCTTTCTCTGCGTTCTCTATTTCTTCTATGCTGGGAAGATCCTTTTTGTGAGGATGGTCTCTGACAATTATGAGACATAAGATTGCTAGAGTAAATGTGATCAAGCCCAATACGAAGAATACTTCTCTCCATCCTATGGCATTTGATAGTAATTCAAGAGGTGCTGAAGCTGCAATAGCACCGATGTTTCCTACAGCGATAACTATTCCAGTAAGCTGTGGAAAATCGGTTTTTTTGAACCAAACAGAGATGATCTTCATCAATGGGATGTACACAACGGCCATTCCTGCCGCGATAAGGATCTTTCCTAGAACTATCATCCAGAATTCTGTTCCAATGAATGTTATGAATGATCCCAAGGTTGCCAACAGCAGGAATATGAACGATGCCTTCTGTGGACCAAGATGATCAGCCAGCAGTCCGCTAGGTATTTGCATCGCAGTGTACGTCCAGAAGTATACGGCGCTGAGTATTCCAATAGAACCGCCGACATCTTCTACAATATCTTCACCAACGATTCCGACTGCCATTCTCTGGAAGTACACAAAGAAGTAAGCAGTTACAAGTATTGCGAATATTCCCCATCTGTAAGTATAGACCTTTTTCTTTGCATTTTCTGAGAATTCCATTTTATCACTTAGGTTCGTAGGTGCCGGTTATCTGGGCGGTGGTAATGACGTGATCGTTCATTGCCTGCATCAATTCTTCAATTGTGAATCCTTTTTCCAGATCTAGCATAGTGTCTAACGCAAACACTTTCAATCTGTATGTGTGTTTATTGTCTGGAGGATCGCATCCGCCGTATCCGGTCGACTCTTCGATGGAAAGACCCGATCCTACATGCCATGTGTTAACTCCCTGGATAAATCCTTTACCGTTTATGCTGTCATTCTCTTTGAGTTCTGGTTTCCTGAGGTTGCAGATCGTCCAGTGAATCCAAGTGAATCCGCAAGCCTGAATAGAATCATCGTCATCGAACACAAGGGCGAACGAGATGGTTTTTATCGGTGATTTGCAAATATGGAAGGGTATGGAATAGCTTGGTATGCCATTAGGTGTGAACTGAGTTCCTTTCGATCCGAACCGATCTGCTATTCTCCCGTTGTTTATTCCTGTACTAGTTATTTCCATTAGATTTACCTACGTGTGACATCATTGAAGTTGCATCTTTTTCGCATCTCTTTTTTTATCAAGGTGGTTGTTTCTAAACCATAGAACTGTGTCTGTGCCAACCAGCATGATATTTATGATGTAAAAAATCAACACATAATTGACATCGTTAGATGCGAATTTATTGAGTATTCCCATTATGTACCCTATTATAAGGATTATCAGGAAAGTTACACTTTTTCCTTTAGATGTTTTGGATACCAGTGATCTGCATATCGAAAGAGGCCAGGCTGCTGCGAAACATAGGAGCATCATTATCTCGAACAATCCTGATATCATCAAGCTACCTCTATTAGTTCATATTTTCCGTTACCCATTTTCATTTTTTCTGCGTGTTCAAACGTGGCATTGCAATCTGTTCCTGGATTCGTACATCTGAAGATATCATCAGGTTTCTTTCCGTTGCAGTTATTATACAGTCTGCTACCTTCTATCATTGGCTGTTTTTGTGCAAGATCGACACATGCCTTGTCTAATGCGACAGGGTCTTTGGATGCAAGCATACCTACATTTGGTATAATTTGCAGATCATTCTCCGAATGACAATCACAATAAGGGGAGATGTCGGCCATTATCGATATATGAAAGTTAGGTTTTTCTGATATGATGGCTTTAGAATACTCTACAATCTTGTAGTCTATGATGTTCATGGTTTCATCGAATTGTGCTGTTATCGCATCAAAAGGACATACTCCGATGCATCTTCCACATCCTACACATTTATTAAGATCTATTTTTGCTTTTTTGGAAGTAACCGTGATAGCATTTTGCGCGCAGACAGTAGTGCATTTCATGCATCCTCTGCAGTTTTCAGTGTTGATGGTAGGTTTTCCGGAAGTATGCAGTTCCATCTTTCCTCTGCGCGAGGCACAGCCCATTCCGAGGTTCTTCAAAGCTCCTCCGAATCCTGTAAGTTCATGGCATTTGAAATGATTTAATGTGATAATTATATCGGCATCCGCTATCGTACGTCCTATTTTTGCTGTTTTGATGTATTCTCCGTTTTCTACAGGAAGTTCTACATCGTCGGTACCTTTGAGTCCGTCACCTATAATGATCTGACAGCCTGCAGTCATGGGATTGAATCCGTTCAAGTTGGCGGTATCGAGATGTTCAACAGCATTTTTTCTTTTTCCAACATATAGGGTGCTACAGTCTGTCAGGAATGGTATTCCACTCTGTTCTGTTACAATATCTGCGACGACCTTTGCATAGTTAGGTCTGAGAAATGCAAGATTTCCGTATTCTCCAAAATGAATCTTGATAGCGACGAATTTTTTTTCCATATCAATATCTGTTATGCCTGCCGCTATGATGACTCTTTTGAGTTTGTTCAAAAGACTGTCATTCAATGATGTGTGCATGTCTGTGAAGTAAACTTTTGAGTCGGACATATTATCAACATTATCTGTACTAAGATTTTGATATAAAAAAAAACCTAAAATATGATTTAAAGACAAAATATTCCGAAGTACAATCAATAGCTCCAAATAATCATTTTTCGACACTTTGTATGCGTACTTGTCTCGTGTCGGATAAATTAAAATCTTTATAAGGGAATCCTTCAAATACTGCAATGTTTTTAAAGCCATTAACAAGGGTAATCCTTGAAAGGTGATGTCAATGTACACAATGAGTCCTTACACAGGCGCGCTCATCTCTGATGAGGCTGTAATGAAAAAATACAACGATGAAAAACAATGGGGTTTAGCAGTCTGCATAGATTTGGGGGAATGCGACCATGCAAAGATTTCATCTAAAGAGCATATTACTCAGTTTGCTATAGACCTTGCAAAATACATAGACATGAAAAGATACGGTGAACCAATAGTTGTATTCTTTGGTGATGCGCCTAAAGTTCAGGGATATTCACTTCTTCAGCTTATTGAGACATCACAAATATCAGGTCATTTCGCAGAGGATACAGACAGATGTTTCATCGATGTTTTCTCATGCAAACAATTCCCGCCGCAGAAAACAGCAAAATTCGTTCAGGATTACTTCGGCGCAAAGAAGATGGAATATTCCATCAGCTTCAGGAATATCTGAATAAAATTTTTCAGGCTCGGGTTTTTACCCGGGCCATCATCAATACGAATGTTTTTTTAGTTCTGTATGCAATTCGAAGTGTTCTTGCTTAATTTTAGATATATTAAATCAGCGGTCGGTAGTGCATAATTATCTAAAAATGCACAATAATTAATAACGAAAGATCGTTCTGATAGTATGAAGGTCACGATCTTTAACGGTTCACCGAGAAAACAGGGAAACACATCTGAATTCACAAACGCTATCTCGAAGAAACTCATTGAAAAAGGCGTAAAGACCGAAGAGATAATGCTTTACACAGGCGACATCAGGGGATGTTCTCATTGTGGTGCATGTCAGAAGAAGAGACTTCCATCGCACTGCATGATAATGGATGATATGCAGTCGCTCTATCAGATGTTTTTAGATTCTGATCTAGTCATACTTGCTACACCGATATATATGTGGCAGTTTACACCTTGTACATTGGCATTCATGAACCGTTTGCATTGTCTCTGTGAATCTACTGATTTTTCATATAATGATATGAAAGGGAAAAAAATGGCCGTCATTCTCACAATGGGTGACGGAAAAGATGTTGCAGAGCCATCTATTAGTGGATTTACGCAGTTCTGTGAATATTACTCAATTGAATACAAAGGTGTTGTAATGGCAGAATTCGCGAGTAAAGATAAGATCGTTGCAGGTGAATATAACAAACAGATCGATGAATTTGTTAATTCTATTCTATTAGATGTGTGAATACCGTTTTAAATTGATTCATAAATGATTTCAAGATCCATACCAGTCATTCCTTTATAATACAGATCGGAAGGAGAAGGTTTGGCGTATTGGGTGATATTCAGATTGTTACTTTTTATTTGTTGATAATGATAGAGTACATTATGCCAGATATATCGCGGATTTAGATTTTTAGTAGTATTTTTGATATATCGTATCAATCGGCGAATTTTAAATATCATCAAGTAGGTTTCTAAATCGGTGGATATATTGTCGGATAAAGTTTGGGATGAATGTGTATCTTTCCATGGACACTCGTGCCCTGGGCTTGCTATGGGATACCGTGCAGCAAAGATTGCTATGAAGGAGATGGGCATATCCGGAGATAGGTCAGAGGATGAGGAGCTCGTATGCATATCCGAGAATGATGCATGTGGAGTAGATGCCATACAATGGATAACTGGATGCACTGTAGGAAAAGGTAACATGATCCTCAGGCTTACAGGCAAACAGGCTTATTCTTTTTATGATAGAAGAACAGGCAAAAGCGTAAGAGTATGTGTAAAGCCATTTGATAGAAACGCTTGCGATTTTTCTGCAATAACAGACAGATTTATAAACGGTCCGGAAGAGGATTCGTTCGAGATAAAGAAGACAACCACTGAAGTTCCGGAAAAGGCAAGGATTTTTAATAGCATTATATGTGAAAAATGCGGAGAAGCTGTAAGAGAGGATATGATAAGGATAAAAGATGGAAAGAAATTGTGTTTGGATTGTTTCACAGAATACAATGAACGGTGGTCATGTCGTTTGAAATGAATCTATTCATTTTCAAAACACAGTATGGAATAAATTCATTCGATTCTCTTACTTTGGAATCGTGTTAAATATTGAAATAATAAATCATATCGACTTTAGAAAGTACTCTGTTTGTTGGTTCTAATGTAAATCCGGAATACAATACGAACCCCGTCAATCATATTTTCTATTGTCGGTGACGTGATTTGATTTTCCTTCAAATCTTTGCAGAGTTCCTGGAAGAACGATCTTCACCTCTGCCTTTATATTGAGGACGTCTTTCAATCTGGTAGAAAGTTGTGAGGTCATCTTCTGCAGTTTTGTCATATCATCTGTGAGTGATTCTTCAGTCAATTCTACTTCGACTGTCATGATGTCCATATAATTCACATTGGTAAGTGTAATGTGGTAGAATAGACTAAGGAATGGCATTTCTC
>JALNYB010000064.1 GCA_023230065.1 Candidatus Methanomethylophilaceae archaeon | reverse complement strand
AACTACAGTCTCTTTCAATTTATCAATGAAATTTCCACTTATGCTGTGTGATGTACTTGTCGGGTACCTTATCTATTGGCTAATAAAGGACAGAACAAATGGAGACAGTAAGAAAGCTACATGGGGATTTGCGCTATGGTTTCTATGTCCTACAATAATCTACATGTCTGGAATCCAAGCACAATTTGACACGCTGTCTGCACTACTGCTCATGCTTACGATCATTTCGTTTTACAAAGACAGATGTTTTCTTGGCGGTATGCTGTTTGCTATGGCTGCACTTACCAAATTCTTTCCCGCATTCTGTATTTTCATATTCGCAGCATATATTATCGTTAAACATCGTGACGACAAGCTTGCCTTGAAAAAACTTATAATGACAATAGTAGGAGGATCTTTGATGGCCTTGGCTATCATGATGCCTCAGATATTGGAAGGTACTGTCTCGGATGCCATGTCATTCATGTTCGGAAGAATGGAAACATATCCTAACCTCTTAGTAGCAACACACAGCGTATTTGGAATGATTGTTTCTGTTCTAGGTGCATTTTACTTCGGGTATCGTATGTATAAGACCGATCAGAAAAATGCTGATACTGAACTGTTCAATTGTCTGCTTTTTGCATTGACCGCAGCGATGATGCTATCCGTTACACCACAATATATGATAGTCATGATGCCTATGCTGATTTTCAAAATTATGACATCCGATCGCGGATATCTCATCTGCTGGATACTGATTTCTTTGGGATCATTCTTTGCGGCACTCAGCATTAATAATTTCTCGCTTCTCACATCGTCTGGAGAATTTTTAAATATCGTATCTCCAGAATGGATAATATCCATGATGCAAGGATTCGAGACAGAGTTTTTAGGCTTCACTGGTATGGTGTGGGCAAACGCCATCTCAGAAATCGTAGAGTATATAGGACTTATACTGATATTAGCATTCTGCTTTGAGAAATGGATCGGGAAACACAGTCCCAAAGCTGAACTCTGCATCGAAAGAATAAAAAAAATAGGATGGAAAAAAGATCATGAAATCTGATTCGCGCATAGTTGCCATTGCAGTAATTCTTATCGCAGTAATGCTAATAGGAGAGATTGTCGTATACACATCTGGTACTGACAGTTTCAACGCAGATGCCACTATTACTGATGACGGTGACGGAATAGAATATTCCGTATCATCTTCTGGATCCAACATATACTCTGTACTCATCACAGATAATGATTCTTTCAAATCTATTGACACCCTCTACATATATTACGACAGCACATACGAATCAAATTATCAACCAGTAACTGTTGCTGTAGGTGCAAAAGCACTGACACAAGAATACTATATTGAACAGCTCATAAAAACCGTAGAATACAGAGGATTATCCAACGTTATAACCGTAAACGCCGGTGAACTTGAAAATCTTATGAAACAAGATACTTCGTCTTCCGGACAGGCTGTCGTGGTTATCTCAGGAGCACTACCTGACACTGTATATACCGGAGTAAGTTCGGATTACATCTTCAACTGGATGTCAAATGGAGGCACATTGTATTGGCTCGGCAGTCTGCTCGGTTCATGCTATGCAACAACGACTGAAATTATCACAGTTACAAATGATTATCAGACACTCTTCTTCGGAGGGGACTGTCTTAACACCACCGATACTTCCAATGCATATTCTGAGATCACCGATAACGAATACGGGAATCTACTGTCTCTTACCTATAACAATGTGAAATATGCTGTTAACATGACCGCGATGAAAACCCTCACGAGCGATTGCCTCTTTGTAGGGTTTACAGAAGACGGATATGCGAGCATTGCATTCATAAAATATGGCAATGGAATGATCTGCATCCTCGGAGGAGACTACTCCAACAAACAAATCAGCGATCTAGCACAGATTGTAACTTCACAACTATGCTACAATTCCAAACTCATTGAAAGTTACAATGGATCGGTAACAAGATCTACATCTACAGGAACAATTCTCACTACCATCCCAAAGGATCGCAACGTAGTTGTGTATATCTATTTAGGAGGATACTTCCCTGTTTACGGTGAAGCTTTCATCTTCTCAGCTACATGAGGAACATATGAATCGAACAGAGTCTGACGTTAAGGTGTTGAGAATCTGCAAAATTGCACACAACGTTAGATCCTTCCTAAAGAACCCTATAGTCATCATAACCATTATTGGTTTGATCATTAGACTTGTCATAGGTATCTTTTTGAACTACAACTATGACGTATATCATTGGGGTACGATAATTCAGAATTACGAGTCTGGAAACGGACTTTACGGACTGGATGGGTACTATTACACACCAGGTTGGGGATATATTCTCGGGGTGATCTCATCATTTCAGAATCTTCTTGGTGTCGATATGATTGGAGAGAGAATATTAGAATACCTACCTATTGAAAATTATACAGAATGGTTCCTTTCTGCAAACGCAACTACAATCGCATTCAATATTACCTTAAAACTTGCAATTTTCATATGCGACATCGTTGTAGGATATCTTATCTATTGGATCATAATGGATATAACACACGACAAGAAAAAAGGTACTATCGCTTATGCGTTGTGGTTCCTATGTCCATTCGTCATCACAATAGCAGCAGTAGAAGGCATGTTCGATACATTCTCCACTCTGATGACACTTTTGTGTATTATATTTCTGATGAAAAACAGATATTTCCTAGCAGGGATGATGTTCTGCATGGCCATGCTGACCAAATTCTTTCCAGGGATATTGATCTTCGTTCTGATCGCATATGTCCTTCTTAAGCACAAAGACAACATCAAAGAAGGACTGAAATGTATCGTATATGCTGCAATGGGCGTGATTATAACTGCGATAGTTATGTTTTTCCCTCAGATAATGAAGAATGATATCATGGTCTGTTTCTCATTCCTAACCTCCAGAGCATCAACGGGATTAGGCGGAGAATTGGGGGCAATAGGCGGAACAGGTACAATCATTGCATATCTTGCTATCATTATCGTATCCATTATTATTTCAATACACGTGTACAAATCTCCAAAAGAAAATGCTGATAAGACACTACTTTCGATGATCATGATTAACATTACAGTAATATTCTTGTATCCTTCGACACCACAGTACATGGTTCTTATAGTCCCATTCCTAGCAATGTATATCGTCATGTATGATAGACAATTCATAAAGCCGTGGATAGTGCTTGCAATCGGCACTACTTTGTTCTCGCTTTCAGGTAACTTCACAGATCTTATGTCTATTGGTGCATTTACAGATATATTGTCTACGCAAACCGTAATGGACCTCTCCAACTGGTTCCAAGAACCTATATTCGGACTCTCTAAAATGGGATGGATATATTATTCAGGAGCTATACTTCAATACGCTGGTACAGTTCTTATCCTGTGGACATATTTCAAAGACAAGATATACGAGTGCTACCACAAATCGTCGAAAATAACAGATACATAATTTTACAATTTGACCTGCACATATAAAATATATAGTCCTTCGAGCTTATCGATCACAACACAGAGATGTAACATGTCAGGAACATGCACAATAATAATTCCGATCTTCAATGAAGAAAAGAACGCGGCCAATATGGCAAAATCCATCAGAGAAATGTACCCTGATTTTTACGTGTCGTTCATGGATGACAACTCTACTGATAAATCGAAAGAACTTGTAGAAGCCCTTCGTGACCCTAAAATAAATTTCTGTGTTAGAAACCCTGAAGAAAGAGGCTTAGCCGCAAGTTGTTTCCAAGGTATTTTAGAATCAAAAACAGACTATTTTATGACTATCGACTGTGACTTCCAACACCCCATAGAAACACTCGGAAGAATGTACACTGAAATGGAAAAAGGATATGATCTCTGTATCGGAGTCAGAGATAACCGACATATCATGGGTTTTGCACGTACAGCAGGATCGTGGACGTTCAATATAATGGCCGACATCTATCTTATGTCACTTGGAAAACAGGGCTCTCCTGATGTCATGAGCGGATTATACGCTGGACGTTGTGATGTATTTCAACCTGTGATCAAAGAACACTTCGATGAATTGGAAATGAAAGGATGGAAGGTTCTTATGGATCTTCTAAAATATGGACCTAGGAATCTGAAGATTACTTCGATACACTATATGTTCGAAGAAAGAGAACATGGAGAATCGCACCTCAATCTCAACGTAGTTACCACTTCATTCCACCAGATGGGGAGGCTTGGAAAGTTCATGGCCAAATTCTGGATTGCATTCAAAAAATGCTAATCATGACAAATTGTCCACCAGAACCGTCTGATAAAGAGATCAATCGTTATTATTTCTCCAAGACGTGACACCTTTTGGATCGAACATGAAATCGGTTATGAGCACTCCGTGTTTCTGCAATTCCTGTGCTACCTGTGCTTTCTTATCATACTCACAAATATAATACATGAAACCGCCGCCTCCGGCTCCAGACACCTTTCCACCGATAGCTCCATTAGAGATGGCCACATTATAAAATTCATCAATGTGCCTATTTGAAACATTACTTGAAAACTGCTTTTTATAAGACCATGATTCATCCAAAAGTCTTCCAGCCTTCTCGATATCTCCTGCCTGGATAGATTTTCCGATTTCTTTGGCAAGTCTTTTCGATTCATCTAACGCTTTCTCATTGAATCCTTTCTCGAATGATTCTACTTGAGTATTGATGATGGATGCCGAATCTCTGGATACACCTGTATAACAAAGAAGCGAACGACACTGAAGTTCACTTACAATGTCCTCGTCAATATGAACTGGCTTTACGCGCACACCGTTCATATCAATTTCTAAAAAATTGAAACCGCCGAAAACCGCTGCATACTGATCTTGTTTTCCACCTGTAAGGCCAATATCCTCTCTTTCAAGAGTATACGCAAGTTTTGCCATCTCATATTTATCCATTTCAAAATTCATCCAATTGGCAACAGCGGAAACAATCGAAACCATCAGAGTAGAAGAACCTCCGAGGCCGGAACCTGCCGGAACATCAGAATGAACCATCATATCAAAACCCTGTTTCAATTCAAAATGATTGACAACTGCTTTGATAAGATCCATATTTCCATCGAATTCGAGTGGACCGCCGTTCAGTGGAACTTGATATCTGCCGTAATAAAGGGAGTGCACGTTCATAATCTTGTCATTACGTGGAGTCAGTGTACAATATGCGTATTTGTTTATCGTCGTGTTGAAAACACATCCACCTTTCTTAGATGCATATGGATCTACATCGGTCCCGCCTCCTCCTATACCTATCCTCAGCGGTGCTCTGGACCGGATATACTCTGTCATTCTTTACCTCCCATCCTTATCTACAATCAGAATGATATTAGAATGATTTGAATTGGAGATACACCTATTTCAGCATCACAACTGTTTAAATCATTCTTCTGATTACGCCCTTACTCTATCCTACATATCGAAAGACGTTAAATATCCTTCCGCGCACACTAACTTTAAACAAAACCCAAATAAAGAAAACTCTGATATTTCAGATCTTTAAATAAAATATATCTGGCAGAGCTAAGTTTATTAATCTCCAGTCTTTTCACAAAATGTGAATAGACAGCAGACCATATGCACGATATCTTTAATCATATCCCTTGTAGGACTGATCATAGGACTCGTGAAAATGAAGGAGAACCTTGTTGTCCCTGCTACGTTCTCAACATTATTATTAACACTAGCAATATTCGAAACAACACAAAACAAATACCTCAAGGAATGGGTCTGTATAATTTTGTGCATAGGACTTACAATAAATATCCTAAGTTCATTCATCACAACAATTCATTATACTCCTGATGATTGGATTGACTTTTATCTCGTAACACCCTCATTCATCTTTGTATCATTCGTTTCAATATTGCTCATTATAGGATATTTCAACATAAGATTGGATCACGTTATGCTGGCAGTATTCACATTGTTCATGTCGCTTTCCACCGTTTCAGCATATGCCGGATTGTTCCTATTCACACGCGTTCTTACCAAGACCCTGACCGATGAGGAAAGCAAACTTGCTAATTATTACTTGGACGCATCCTTTGCAGTTGTGCTTCTAGCAGCCATCATCTCTATCTTTATCATTGATATTATCATCAGAAAGAAAAAAATCAAGCTTATAACTTCAAAATATATCGTAACAGAGGAGAAATAATGCAGGAATATTCCAAAAAGGAAAGAACAACCGATATTGCTTGTCTTATCTTATTCCCATTAGGATTTATTATCCTCGCAATACTGGCAATTATGGGATTCTCTGAAGGATTTTTCGCAGAAACGTACATATCTTCTACTCAGATCGTTTCAGCAATTCTTGTCATGATTCTTCCCGTGTTACGTCTGACAAAAAAATTCCGTTCTCCATATTGGTTTATGTTCCTTGTTACATCTGTACCATATTTACACGCTGTATCTCTATTCTTGGGATTCTATCATTCATTTGCAAATTGGGATTTTATATCTCACACGTATTCATCAATAATTGTCGGATTGATAGTGTTCATCTCACTTCTAATAATCCAACATTACACAGTACGTATCGATCTTGGATCCACAGCAACAATACTTTTTTTTACATTCATTATAGCGTGGGGTTTTGGTAACATTTGGGAAATAACGGAATGGATCATAGACAATGCATTCGGTAATGCTCTCATGTCATATTCGGTAATGGATACATTAGGAGACCTAGTCATAAGCGATCTTACTGGTGCAATATTAACAGATGTACTCGCAGGAATAATACTTTCTCGCTATTCTATAACGCAAATAGTCGAAGAAATGAACCTTGATAGATTCATGGACCGTATCGGAAAAAAATGGGACAAAAAATGCGGTAACGAATCGGATGACTAACATTTTTTGGGAAATCTATTTTAACCTTATATTGTGGTTACACCTAAGTCGGGCACTTGGTTTATAAATAATCAATCAATATCCGAATAAAGAGTAGATATTATGGGATGGATTGACGACTTCCTTCAAAAACACAGAGAGGCCATCATGTACCTCATCTGCGGTGGAGGGACCGTAGTAGTCAGCTGGGTATCGTATGCTGCATTCGTGCAATG
>JALNYB010000142.1 GCA_023230065.1 Candidatus Methanomethylophilaceae archaeon | reverse complement strand
GCTTTCAGCTCCGCTTTCAGCTCCGCTTTCAGCTCGCTGAAAGCGTCAAAAATGCGTACGATTTCGGATTGGATTTCGAGAGGAGGGAGAGGGATTTTTATACCATCTAATTTTTTTGTAGTAACATCGATGACCTTAGTTCCCTGAGCAATCTTTCTTTTTTGTGCCGCGAATTCTTCCGATTGAAGCCAGTAGGCAATGTATTTTGGATTCTGCTGGTGTTTGAAAATTGCCGAATGTCCGCCGGTTACAATTTCTTCATCACCGAGCCATGCAACGCATTTGCAAACATCCTCAATGTTTTCACTTGTCACGGCGAGTATAATATCTCCCTTCTGAACCTTCTGCAGTTTTTCAGCAAGTTCGGGCGATACAAAAGATTTCGTTTTATCGGTGAATAATCCATAGTATGTGTAAATCTGTCCGTAATGAATACAGCCTACACCGGATTCTGTGAAATCTTTTTTCTGCAATCCGTTGCCGCGAATCATCGTTCCAATTTCCCCCAGCGTCTTATACTCCACCCCGTCCGGGCAAAGTTCCGCGATCAGCTCCTCAAGCCGGCTCATTTCACTCCCCGCTCTCTTCCTGCATCTTTATCAAAAACACTCAGCAGCTCCAGATTATGGCTCCAAGTAAGAAACAGGAGAAGATTTTCCAAGCAGTGTCTGGAAAATGTCCGAGCACTCTTTGTAAAAGGAATCGCAGTTCTAAGACATTGATTTTGTGAACCCCTGACCATCATATTTACCCCTCGATATCTGCAATTATCGTATCGATCTCCCTGCGCAGCTCATCTTCCCGCTTCACGATCTCCTTGATCTTTGCATTCAGCTTCCTGATATCAATGACCTCTTTCGTATCCTCCTTCTCCACATACGTCGTCACCGACAGATTGTAATTCTCTTCTTTGATCTCATCATACGAAACCAGCCGTGCGAAATATTCTGCATCTTCCCGGGAAGAAAATTCACCAACGATTCGGGCAAGATTCTTCTCCGTCAGCTTATTGTTGTTCGTGACCTTGACGCACTCCTTGGATGCATCAATAAAGAGAACATTCGTATCCTTCCTGTTCTTCTTCAGAACCATGATATTTGTCGCGATCGTGGTTCCGTAAAACAGATTCTCCGGAAGCTGGATCACACAGTCAACATAGTTATTGTCGATCAGATATTTGCGGATCTTCTGCTCCGCACCCCCGCGGTACATAATCCCGGGGAAACAGACGATCGCAGCCGTACCATTTGCCGCAAGCCAGTGAAGCGAATGCATGATAAACGCAAAATCCGCCTTTGTCTTCGGAGCGAGAACCCCTGCCGGAGAAAACCGCGGGTCATTGATCAAAATCGGGTTCTCATCACCTGCCCAGTGAATCGAATACGGCGGATTGGAAACGATCACCTCAAACGGCTCATCGTCCCAGTGCTGCGGCGAGATCAGCGTGTCTTCACAGGCAATATCGAACTTATCATAATCAATGTCGTGCAAAAACATATTGATCCGGCAGAGGTTGTAGGTCGTGATATTCACCTCCTGACCAAAGAAACCCAGGCGGACATTTTCTTTCCCTAAGATCTTTGCAGACTTCAACAGAAGGGAACCCGAACCGCACGCCGGGTCATACACTTTGTTAACCTCCTTTTTACCCACGGTTGCAAGCCTTGTCAGAAGCTCGGAAACCTCCTGCGGCGTGTAGAATTCCCCGCCGGATTTGCCTGCGTTCGACGCATACATCGACATCAGATATTCGTAAGCGTCACCGAATGCATCAATAGTATTCTGCTTGAACTCACCCAGATTCATCTCAGCAACGCCTTTCAGCATTTTGGTGAGTTTATCATTGCGTTTCTGGACGGTTGCGCCGAGCTTATTACTATTCACATCATAGTCCGCAAAAAGTCCGTTCAGATCGCTTTCACTGTCGCTTCCTTTTGCAGATGATTCGATATTGTGGAAGATGGTTTCAAGTGTTACATTGAGGTTTTCATCGGACGGAGCATGACGAACAATATTTTCAAAAAGTTGGGACGGCAGGATAAAGAATCCGGTTTCCTTGATCAGATCATCGCGTGCACCAAGAGCTTCTTTATCGGAAAGTTTCGCGTAATCAAAATTTGGGTTTCCTGCCTTGTGCTCTCCATCGTTGATGTACGTGGTCATTTTTTCCGATATGAAACGGTAAAACATCGTACCAAGAACATAGATCTTGAAGTCCCACCCGTCCACGCTGCCACGCAGGTCATCGGCTATTTTCCATATCGATGAGTGCAGTTCACTGCGTTCCCTTTCCTTCATATTATTGGCCATATTAATGATAGTAACTATGACCGACAGGTGTATAAATGTTGATAATATCTTTCAACTCAATTTTTTTATCGTGGGTCATAATTTAAGGAAGATGGGATACATCCCTGGATCCATCATAATCCTCCAAAACAAGAATCACACCTGCCACTCCCGATAGATCGCCAGCTTACTCTCCCCTAGCGGCGTCCCGCATTACTCGCAAATCAAAGATTTGCGAAGCGATAATGCCCCCCCGTTCCGGCTAAAACGGCCTTCTCTCTTATTGAGGAAGGGGTTTTTTCGATGCAAAAAAACAACAGCTCCTCAGTCAATGCAGATACTTCGTCACTTTTCCTGCCAGATACAACGGCAGAGAAATAAATCTCCCACGCGAATCATCCGTAATGCCGACATTTTTCAGACTCATGCGCAAAGCGATCCTTGGATGATACTTCTCCCGATACACAGCCAGACTCTTCGACGACGTATGCAGCCCTGCCTTCACTTCAACGGGCACGATGTCAACACCATGCTGAACAACAAACTCAACCTCCGCCGTATTTCCTGACTTCCAGTAAAAAGGTACCTCTCCGCTGGACGAAATCAGCTCAGTAA
>JALNYB010000063.1 GCA_023230065.1 Candidatus Methanomethylophilaceae archaeon | reverse complement strand
TTTCAAGTAATGTTTCAAATAGGCACATTGATGAATTTTATAATGTGGCCATCTCTAATGGAGCTATCGGTGGAAAGGTGTCTGGAGCCGGAGGCGGCGGTTTCATGTATTATATCTGCGAATATGATAAAAAGGCGCAGGTAGCACAGGAATTACAGAAACAGGGAGTACTCATAACTGATTTTATGTTTGATCCAAAAGGTGTTACGTCCTGGAGAAATAATAACGAATGATTCCTTTATCAGGCGGTTCTAATGGATTATCAGTTATGAATTAGCATTTTTTGAATGCAATCCAGAATTTGGCCATGAACTTTCCGAGTCTTCCCATCTGATGGAATGAAGTGGTAACCACACAGGGATTGAGGTGCGATTCTCCATGTTCTCTCTCTTCGAACATGTAGTTTATAGAAGCAATCTTTAGATTACTAGGTCCATATTTGAGAAGATCCATAAGAACCTTCCAGCCTTTCATTTCCAATTCATCAAAGTGTTCTTTGATCACAGGTTGAAATACATCGCAACGCCCAGCATATAATCCGCTCATAACATCGGTGGAGCCATGCTTACCAAGCGACATAAGATAGATATCAGCCATTATGTTGAAAGCCCAAGATCCCATTGTCCGTGCAAAACCCATAATATGTCTGTTATCTCTTACGCCGATACAGAGATCATATCCTTTTTCCATTTCAGTGTACATTCTTCCAAGTGTTTCTATAGGGTGCTGGAAATCACAGTCTATAGTCATGAAGTAATCTGTTTTCGATTCTAAGATGCCCTGAAAACAACTTGCTGCCAAGCCCCTTTCTTCAGGTTTTCTTACACAGAAACGTACTTTCGCATCATTAAGGGCTTCGACAAGTTCTTTAGATCTATCAGTAGAGTTGTCATCCATGAATGATACGTAAAAGTCAGGATACATTTCTCTGATAGCTTTTGCCATATTAGCTGCGTTCTTTTCTTCGTTGAAGATCGGAATTATTATTGTGCATGTTCCTGGCATGTTTCATCTCTGTGTTGTAACCGATAAGCTCGAAGAACTATATATTTTGTATGTGTATGTAAAATTGCAGAATTATGTATCTGTGGTTTTTGATGATCTGTGGTAGTATTTGTATATATCGTCTTTGAAATATGTCCACAGGATAAGAATTGTGCCAGCATATTGAAGTATAGCCCCGGAATAATATATCCATCCCATTTTAGAGAGTCCGAATATAGGTTCTTGGAACCAGTTGGAAAGATTCATTATGGTTTCCGTAGACAATATATTTGTGAACGCACCAACAGACATAAGATCCGTGAAGTTACCTGAAAGTGAGAACAATGTAGTACCGATTGCAAGGACAATCCAGGGCCGTATGAATTGTTTATCATACATTACGATATATACTGCTAGGAATGGAATTATGAGGACCATGTATTGTGGCGTCGAAGGATACAAGAATATCACTGCGATGTTAATCATTACCATCGTAAGTAGTGTCTTGTTTGCATTCTCTTTCGGGGATTTGTATACATGTATTGCAATAATGATGGAGATGATAATGATTACAAGATATGCGATTATCGTACCTGTACCTCCTATTGCGCCCAATTCTCCGCCCAATCCTGTTGATGCTCTGGAAGTTAGGAATGAGAAACAAACCTCGATGTTATTTTCCATTATTTGAGGGAAAAACATGACTATTGCAGTTATAATCACGCCTATTGCAGCATATCCGACACATTTTAGTCCTTCTCTGATGTCGTCTTTGTGCTTAAGAAGGACATATGCGACCAGAACGAATATCAATATTCCTGGAAAGAATTTGGTCATCATAGCCATGCAGAACATTATTCCTGCCAGAAAATATCTGTCTTTCATTATGAAAATAATACATAAAAGTGTCATCAAAGTGGAGAATGTATCGAACATACCCGACACTGCTGCGACAGTGATTACGAATGGACACAGGAACCACAATGCATAAGCGATTGTACCTTTTTTCTTGTCGTGTGTCATTTCCATTATGATCCAATAGATAAGATATCCTACAACGATGTCACATATGAAAAGTGCAAGTTTCACGGTAATATTGAATGCAATTGTAGTTACATTCGCAGAAAGGAACCATTCTGTATAATTTTCAATAGGTAGGTATTCTAAGATTCTTTCTCCGATCATATCGACGCCAAGAAGATTTTGAAATGATGAGATCACTCCAAGAATATATCCCCAGCCCGGCGTGTAATAATATCCATCGAGTCCGTAAAGTCCGTTTCCAGACTCGAAATTCTGAATTACCGTACCCCAGTGATATACGTCATAGCCGTAGTTCAAAAAGATGCCTATGATAAGTCTTATGATCAAGCCAATAACAGTTATGATGACTATTGGGTTCTTTAGGAAGGATCCAATGTTTTTTGCAATTCTGTAGATCCCCAACACCTTAATGTTAGACTCTGTTTGATTCATATATTACCTCATACGGCCGAGAATATGAAGGCTTCACCATAAACGGGGTAGTCTCCTCCCAAATAGATATACACAACTATATTACGATTTGTTGGGACGGTAGCTAGAATTGTTCCGGTAGATGTAGATCTCGTTACTGATCCGTTGTAGCTGTCAATGAGTTTGGAACTGTAACACAGTTGTGAAGTAATTATCTGTGCCAAATCGCTGAGTTGGTAGTTGGAGTAGTCTCCTCCGAGGACGCAGATCATTCCATTGCCATATTTCACGAATGCAATGCTGGCATATCCATCTTTTGTAAATCCTACAAATAGACAATCGTTTGTGAGGGTTTTCATCGCGGTCATGTCAACAGCATATTTTACATTGGCATTTTTAATAGATAGCAGATCTCCATATTCGTTATCGTCGATCTCGGAATCTGCGTCGGAAGTATCAGTGGTGTTAAGACAGTATCCTCCGAAGAAGAGTGTCTGATAATCACCTGTAACTGTGACAATATCAGTCGTTGTCGCATAACATGAACCAAGAAGACTACCGAGCCAATGCAGTGTGCCTCCATTGGACATCCAGTTGAAGATGTAATCCGAACTTATCCCAGTGTATACAGTATCAGGCAGTGCTCCTGAGATGACCACGACGGCCTGTCCCGAAGACGAGGTGTCTTGCTCCATAAGATCTTGGAGTTCATCGGCATCCAAGGTTATTATGTTCGTTAATCCTCTGTATTCTATGGTTTTTATGAGTTGTTCTATGTAATACTCTTGTGTTAGTGCCTTTGCACCCACAGCAACAGTTACTGGTTGATAATTCGATTCATACGTGCTGTCGTAATATATGTATAGGGTATCGATAGATTGGAAATAATCATTATCTGTGATGAGCACAGAATATATATTGGATCCAGAAGATGATACGGAATATTCCACTCCATTAACATCTAAAGTGGCATCTGCATTGAAACTATCAGTGCCAGACGTGTATACAACAATTTCTCCTATAAGCATCACTGCGATAAGAATAACAGCAATGGCAACTATGTGTGAATCAGACTTCATGATTTTTTTCCATTCTATATTCTTTATCCCTTATGATGTAGGATTTAGTTATATGATTTGATTTTTTTATCCATTTTCTAAAATATGATATCGATATTAATGAAAGTATCATGTATTCTGTAATCTTTAAGGTAGCGTTTGCCCGTATCATGTTATTGAAGTCTAAAGATTTTGTTTCCAATGATTTGATAATTGAGAAAATATTGATGTTGAACGTACAAAAGAGCAATCCTGCAGAAATTATCATCAAGCAGATGAAATATTTCATCAGTGAATCAAAAATCATAAACGTTCTTGTGGTAGCGCGACACATACAATGAGGCGCTTCGATAAGTAAAAGATATACAATTTTAGTACAAGATATCTTTAAATTTAGAATAAGTTCTTGTATGACAAATAGCAGGCTAAATAAATGTATGTAAGCCGTAGTGTAATAATAGCTAGTTAACTCGTACAACCGGTTTTTGCTACTATTTATATGTTCAAGGACAAAGATCTCGTTTTTTATATCGATATCGTAAATGAAGAATAGAGTCAGTACTAAATGAATTATTAGGTTGAGTATTAGGGTCATAATTATAAGTTTTTTTACGAATGATAAAATATATGAAGATATTTTAGTAGCTTTCAATCCGTAAAATTTCATATTAAGACATATAAATGATTCTATTTAATTATAAAGACTTACTGATTATGTCAAAGTAAATACAGTATGAAAGCCTTTGAAATGAGTAATATTATGTATTGGTAGCATGTTGATGTCGTGTATCATATACACACATAAGTCATCCAGAATTGACGGGGGAATTTAAAAATGTCAGAATCTGATTGTTCAGGATCAATGAGTATATACAGATTGCTGAGTGGTCATAAGACCCTTGTTATTTTGATCATTTCTGCCATCATTATGATGGTGATGCTTGTTATATACCATTCTATTGGAGATGGTTCAGAGACAGACGTTTTTAATTTTTACAAACAGGCAGAAGCTATCAAAGCGGGTCAGCTTCCATATAAAGATTTTGTTTTCGAGTTTCCACCATTTGCATTAATATTTTTTATGATACCGTCGATATTTACATCTGATTTACAAACATATATTTTTCTATTTGGAATAGAAATTGTATTTTTTTCACTTGTTACATTGTATTTTATGATTAATGTTGCAGAAAAGATGAAGATTAACAAGTATTTCGTGTCAATTATTTTTATGGCATTTATTTTAATTTATTTTCAGCAGATGATTAGAAAATTTGACATAATTGTTGCAGCATTTACGTTTATTTCTTTGTATTTGTTTTGTGAAAAAAAGTATACATCTGGTTATGCTGTTATGGCATTTGCAGCTTTGGTAAAAGTCTATCCTGCTTTTTTGATTCCCATTTTCATCATTATGAACCTTACAGATAAAGAAGATGTGATGAGAAAGAAGAATGTTCTGAAGGGTATAGTTGCATGTTTGGGGGTGGCTCTTGTTGCAATAGTACCGTTTATTTTGATGTCTGTGCCTATTTCTGACATATTATCTTTTATTGGTTTTCATTCTAATCGTGGTTTTCAGATCGAGAGTATTGTTGCATTGATTGTGCAGTGTTTGGGATCATTGGGATTGACGACCTTTGTAATAGTGCCATCATGTGATACCTATGATGTTTACAGTTCTATTTGCAACGCATTGCTACCATATTGGTCTGCGATTACTTTGTTGGCAATAGTATTAGTTTTGGTGCTGATAATGCATCATGCAAGTAATGTTAAATGTAGATCGAACTACAGAGTTTTTACAAGCGAGATTATAATGTATTCGTTAGCAGTAATAATGACATTTATGCTTGTAAATAAGGTATTCTCAACTCAATATGTGATTTGGATTTATGCTCTTATAACTTTTTTGGCAGTGATCAATGAGAAAAAAATCAATATGCCGATAGCAGTATTATCAATTCTAATAGTAGTGTTCTCAGGATTAATTGTATATTTCGGACAGTATTATGATTTATTCCTTATAGTGAACATTATACGTGATTTGATGCTATTGTTCGTGTTCTCACAAATTATTCTGCATCTTCTGGGGAAGAAGAATATCTTTGATCCATCATATTCTGAAGCTCTACCAGAATTACGAATCAAAGAGACAAAATAAGTTCTGTCTTAAATAATTTGGTTCTTCGGAAATTTGTGTGGAAACGTTTGCATAAGCTCTTCACAAAAACATCTTCATTAGGTCCCGCAGGGGTCCTTCGGACCCTGCCTGACCGGAAAGGTATTGTGAGTTGTGCGTCAGGTCGATGGATCGACCTTCCTTCACCTCACCCCGCGACAGCTCACGCTGTCTCGAAGAAGATGCCCTCACACCAAGAAGTCCGTATATCAGATATCCAGGCGTCCGTGCCTGAAGAAGATCATCGTCATGAAGTTCTGCGTATTGGGATAACCGCGACCGATACGTTTCGTTGTCTGTATCATCCCGTTCAATCCTTCCAGGAATCCGTTGCTCATTTTGTCGTGATACCAATTCAATATCTTGTGGAAATGTCTCGATACCGTCCTACCCACAGCTTTCATCTGCGGTTCCCCTTCATCGTCCACCCATGAAAGCCATTGCTTCACATGTTCGGATGCCGTCGAGATATCAGGATAATCGTATAATTGTATCAAAGATTCCTTCATCTCGTACGCCAGACCCAATACGGAGTTGTCATTCTTGATGTCGAATATCTTCCGTTTGTCGTCATCGGAAAGGTCCTTTCCGTTCTTCATCAGTTTGAATCTCATCCACTTGTGCCTGGAACCGTTCATCTGATTCCTGGAACGGATCTTGTCCAACGCGTCGTTCGCCATCTTCGCCAGGTGGAATCTGTCGTACACGATATCCGCCCTGGGCAGATGCTCGTTGATGCCTGCAAGGAACGACTTGCTGAAATCACAGCTGACCAGCCTGATATTGTACGGATCGCCATTATGTGCGTACAACCAGTCGGCGAATTTCCCCAGCGAATCGGCACCTTTGCCCTCGGTCATGAATATAATCCTCTTGGTATCCACATCGGCTATGACGGTGATGTACCTGTGGCCTCTTCTGGACGAAGTTTCGTCGAGGAATATCCTGGTGACCGAGGATAGGTCCATCGAATCCAAGGCCTTGTTTACACGATATCTCAAGATACCCAGAAGGACATCCGGACTCACGTGCATGAACTCCGCCGCTTTCGTCAGTGGCATCTTTTCGATCAGCTTCATCGCCCTTCGCTCGAAATAGTCGGTATATCCGACGAATTCCCTCGCCCAAGGCACAGGTATCTGCTTCACGCCGCATCTGGGACAATCGCATCTGGGTACGCGGGCCGTGATGAAACATTCAGCCTCGCCCATGTCGGAATGCCTCCATGTGCGTTCCACACGGTCGTGGATCCTGTATCTCTCCCCGCATACCGGACAGGCGACGAGGGCCTTGGCCCTTGTCGATACGAACACATCGACACGTTCGGACGTGGCCTCCACGTTCTCAACGAACCAAGGTTCTTCCAATTTCAAAAGGGTGGTGAATATCTTATTCGCATCAGGCCCCGACATATCCTCGATATCAACAACAAAGGATAAATCAGATTCTCAAATCCACAAACTTTTCAGGAGAGCCAAAAAATTGATAATATCGATGATATCTGAA
>JALNYB010000062.1 GCA_023230065.1 Candidatus Methanomethylophilaceae archaeon | reverse complement strand
GATTCTGCAAAAAAGATCGATGGGGCACCTATATGGGAAGAAAGATGCGGATCCAAAAATGACGGAGTCGAGGTCATCGTACCTGTAAAGGATTGGGAAGCATTTGTTATCGATCTCGGAGATGATGTAGTATTCGGGTCCATCGCAGACCGCAGTACAGCACTTTTCATCACATTAGGAGAGACAGCGAACACACTCGGTGAGAAAGCAGCAAAATATGGCGGTAGGGCCGTATCATCTGTTTCATTTGAATGGACACCTTCCTCGTTAGATGTTCATGAAGATTCGGATCTTTCAAGAGCTGTCACGCCAGAGATCATTTCTAAACTCGAAGATATTGTAGGAAAGAACAATGTTACCACCAACGGTGTGGATCTTATTCTTTACAGCAAGGATATGGCGCCACTGCCTAAAATGGCAGGCATGGCATTCAACAACATGCCGGATGTTGTTGTAAGGCCCTCAAAGGTCAAAGAGATCTCAGAGATTGCCGCATTAGCATACAAACACGGTATTCCAATGGTTCCCAGAGGAAATTCATCATGGGGACTCGGAGGATGTATGCCCACCAGTGGTGGAATCGTCATAGATATGTCATCAAAGATGAATGGCATCATAGATATGGATCCTATTGGAATGTATGTCAAGGCCGGAGCAGGAATCACTTGGAAAGAACTTCTCGAGGCCTGCATGAAAAAAGGATTCATAATAGGTTCATATCCATCAAGTTTCCCGTCAGCTACTATAGGAGCTTGGCTTTCAACCAATGGGATGGGAGTAGGTTCGTATAAATACGGGGCTGCAAAGGATAATGTTCTCAATATGGAGGTCGTTCTCTGTGATGGAACAGTGCTCAAGACAGGATACGATAATATTGGAGCCTACAAGTCAGGTTACAATTTAAATCAGATCTTCTCTGGATCAGAGGGAACACTTTGTGTTTTCGGGACTGTTACATTCAGGATGTATCCGATGGGTACCATCAAGCCGTTAGCATATGAGTATGAGGCATTCAGGGACATGAATGCAGCAATTCAGGCGATCGTCAATAATCCAAGTGTCAAACCTCTCCACATCTCATTCGCGGATCACAATCACTATGAGAATCAGAGAAAAGCAGGATGTCATACACCCGATGTTAAGAATCTTCTCATGCTGACCATTCAGGGAGATGATAAATTCAACGCGCTCGAAGAGCAGACATTGGATGCTATCGTCTCTAAGAACGGCGGAAAGAAAGTTTCCGATGATATAGCAGCTCACGAGTGGGAAGAGAGATGTTATGAGTTCAGGGCAAGGAAGGTCGGAGTCGGAGAGATCCCAGCAGAAGTCGTTGTACCTACACACGAGTGGGGAGCGTTCTCGGATGTATGTTATGATGGTTTCAAGAAAATGAAGATGGAGGTCGGAGGCATCATCGGTAATGTCATCGACCGCAATACTGCATTGTATATGCCCTATTATTTCAAGGATGATGAATCGCTGTTGGGAATGACTGCATTTGCATTCAATTTCTATCTTGGAGACAGGGCTACAGAATTCGGTGGAAGGACCACAGGATTCGGTGTGTTCTTTGCATGGAATCTTGATAATATCCACAATGCTGATACAGTTGCTTATATGAGAGCACTCAAGACCAAGCTCGATCCCCATGATGTGGTCAATCCAGGTCATGTTGTATGCGGAAGCACAAGGTTTGGAATAAACATGGGCAAACAGCTCATGGGCTTGGGAAGTAGCGTTATGCAGCTTGCAAAGAAGATGCTTCCTGTCAACACGACCTTCGCGGACAATAGGGCAAGGTTCAGATACAACATCCTCGAGGAACGTAAGGCCGAGGACAGGGTTCACGAGCTCGGAAAAGGAACTCAGTAATATTATTACTAAACTTTTTACATAAATCTTTTTGTTTTATAATTTTAAAGGACGGAGTGTCATGCAGATCCGCAATATGGCAATTACAGACTACGAAACGGTTTACAATATGTGGTTCGATTCACCAGGTATCGGTGTGATGAGCATTGATGATTCCATGAACGGAATAAGGATATTCTTGGAAAGGAATCCTGATACCTGTCTGGTTGCTGTTGACGGCGAGAGAGTGATAGGTGTCATAATGTGCGGATTTGACGGGCGTAGAGCATATATCTATCATTTTATTGTCGATAAAGATCATCGTGGACACAATGTAGGTACGACGCTTATCGAGACACTTATAACGAGGTTAGAAGCGATGCATGTCAATAAGGTGGCATTGGTGGCATTTTCTGATAATGAAAAAGCCAATGAATTTTGGAAGGCTCGCGGATTCAAAGAAAGACCAGATCTCAATTATCTAGATCGTCAGATAAACGCAGAAAATATTTGGTTGAATAAAGACGTTGTACTCAAATTTTATTCAGCAGATCTTTCACGTCGTTGATTGTATCGATATTATCTCCGGCCCTTTTCCAATCTTCAGATGTGTATCCGCCACACAGTACGCCGTAGAATCCTGCACCGGAGTCTTTCGCAGTTAACCAATCGAATTTGTGGTCGCCTATGAATAAGATCTCTTCGGGTTTGACATTTAGAGCACACGCAAGATTGTACATGGCTTTAGGGGAGGGTTTGGCTTCTTCTTCAGGGAAATCATCTCTTGCAATGATGGCATCGAATTCATCATAAAGGCCGTTTATGCGGAGTATGCGTTCTGCATAGGCGCGACCTCCTCTTGTTAGAATGCCCACTTTATATCCTTTTTTCTTTAATAATGATAAGACTTCTGGTGCTCCGTTGAATGGTTTAGCAATATTGGCGTTTTCCATTTCGACTGCTGTAGCTTTTTTCGATACGCGGCCTTGAATAGTGTACACATCCGCCTCTCTTCCATGTTCTATGAGCCAATTGATGCCGCTGTCCAATTCGAATTTAGAGCCATCTTTTCTGTTAATTGCAGATTCTGGAACGCCCATTGTCACCATCTCATCGAACATCACATTGGCTAATTTTACATAGTCAACCTTTGTTTTCATGAAAGTGCCATCCATGTCAAAACCGACAGCCTTGTATTTGGGATCCAGTGCCATAATGCAAAGAGATGGTAACATATGATAAAAGTTTATAGATTGAAAAAGTGTCAAGTCCGAGTAGTACCCCCCCTTCTGTTTCAGGCAGCATTCGACTATGCGCTCTACCCGCCGGTCCCGAGCAGCTCATCCCGGCTGTATGAGTTTGCTCCGATGAGGTGTCGCCGTTTCACCAAATCTTCGGGAATGTCACTGTCAGCAGATCATCCTGTTTACCGAAGCTGTGTCGTTTCTGGGCCCTTGCCAAAGCTCTCGCCTTGCCGAATTTCTCGGCTCATCTTGCTCTATGGAGGAGGGAAGTTCCTCAGCTGGACAAAAGTCCTACCGTCGGCCGCCCTCTCGGTCTTGACGTTGGATTTATGGATTGGATATATTAAGCATTGTCTATCATATTTTTGTTAAACATATTTAATACATGTTTAAATAGTTGAATATTTGAAAATAGGAAATAAATAAATATCAATAATTAAATGTGTTTAATACATGTTTAATCAGGTTTTATAATGAACTGCGATGAAATAAAAGACAAGATCAGATTGGCAACGAGGACCTTGCTGATAAACTGCGATGATGTGGAAAAAGTAACGACGAGAGCAATAGCTTCTGAAGCTGATGTGAATCCTGCAATGATCAATTACTATTTCGGTACCAAGGATGAATTGCTTAGAAGCGAGATAGACCACATAATATCTGATGTCACTGTTAAAGGAGGATATCTTCGCACAGGTACAGGAAATCCCAGAAAGGTCATTTATGATTTCCTTCAGGAGATGTGTGAAAAGGAGATAGCGTTCGATAAGTACACGAAAGCTTACATTCCCGATATGATATTAAAGGACAGGATCGAGATTCCTATGTATCTTGTGAATCTGCTGAAAGAATATTTCGGCGATAGAAAGACAGAATCTGAATGCAGAGTCATATCTTATCAATTGGTGAGTTTTTTACAATTGATCTTTTATCGCAGTTCCGATTTCAAAGAGTATTCTGGTATCGATCTTTACGATAAGAATCAGCGTAGATTATTCATAACCAAACAATTGGATCTCTTTATGGGGGATGTTCTCTGATGGATACTAATGAACTTACGGATTATATGGGGTCATTCGCAGATAGATTGGTGTCGAACGTGTTAAGATCTTCAATCAAGGATCCTAAGGAAATGGCTTTTTTGATAAAATTCGGCATATCTGTTAAAAAAGCGAACAGATTGAGAATCGAATATGAAACAAAGGGGCTTCACATCCCGGCATTCTTGATCTCAAGTATCACAACATCATGCAATCTTTTTTGTAAAGGATGTTACGCCAGAGCCAATGGTATATGCGGAAAGCCGCAGAAGGTAGAAATGGGGATCGATAATTGGAGGTCTGTTTTCAGTCAAGCAGAGGGTCTAGGAATATCATTCAATATTTTGGCAGGCGGAGAACCATTGATGAGAAAGGATATCTTAGAAGCGGCAGGTAAGATGAAAAATACGGTATTTCCTATATTTACAAACGGTACGATGATCGATGATACATATCTTCGTATGTTCAAAAAATATAGGAACCTCATACCGATCTTCAGTCTCGAAGGCAATAGGGAGAGTACGGATGAACGCAGAGGGGCAGGCACATATGATACAGTGATCGAGAAGATGGTTAAACTCAGAGATAACATATTGTTCTACGGGGTATCTGTTACATTGATGGAAGGTAAGACAGATGAAGTCACATCAGAAGAATTCATATCTATGCTTCATGAACTCGGTTGTAGGATTTTATTCTTCATCGAGTTCATACCTGTGAAACCAGAATCCACGAGTATGGCACCTACCGATGTCACCAGAAGATCAATGGAAGTTCGTTTGGGTACGTTAAGATCAAAGTATGATGACATGATGTTCATGTCATTTCCAGGCGATGAGAAATTTTTAGGAGGGTGTTTGGGGGCAGGCAGAGGGTTTTTCCATATCAATCCATATGGAGATGCCGAGGCGTGTCCTGCATCTCCTTATTCGGATGTTAATTTGATCAATAGCAGTCTTGAAGATGTATTAAGATCTAAATTGTTCTCGGAACTTCGTAAGGAAGGTCTATTAGAAGGCGATCATTCGGGCGGATGCATATTGTTGGAAAAGGAAGACAAAGTAAGAGAATTGGCGAACATTAACAGAACTGTGTGGTTGTTTAGAAGTATTTTATCTGGCATTCGTTGATATTATGTCTGTCTTTCGACTGCGTAATAAAAAAGCTTATTAAGTGCGTTCTTATCGGGTTATTGTTGCGAGGGTAGTCAAGCATGGCCAACGACGCTAGGTTGAGGGCCTAGTCCTTAGTGGTCCTTGGGTTCAAATCCCAACCCTCGCACTATTCTTAGTTATTCAGAAATTTTGGGTTTTGAGTGTTTTTATCTTGTATTCGGGAATCTCGCATCGATAGTAATTTTTTTTCGAGTTCAAGTATAAGACTCAAATCTTATTTCTTGTTAGGTCTCCATCAGACGAATCCTGTAATATATTCTGCGGTTTATTTTGAGTCATTGTAAGGATATGATAAGGCCGGCGTTCTATTGTGTATTGTATGAATATGCAGATATCAGTGAGATAATAAACATTTTACAAACTGGAAAGCAGTGTAAGATTAAAACATAGCAATAAAATTCAGTATAAATTGTTCACGAGACCTTAATTCGTTATTTTGGTAATGGGAACGAACAAGAGGCAACGGTATCTAAATTTGTATTTTTTTCATTTTCATTTATCTTTTATGCCAGGTGTTTCATCTAATATGTGTATTATCTGATTATTTTTAAAAGGTATGATTTTAATGCATACTTTTTTTACAAATAGTAATACATTAATAATATAATACAATACCGAGACGCAGGAATAGATTAATGATTTTGAAAACGAAAACGTCTGGTGAAGCAGAGGGTATATCCACATTCAAACAGACGTACAGAAAGACAGTTGTCAAGCGCGTATCTTTCATAATAATCTGTATTATAGCATGTTTTTTGGTAATGATATATTCTGCGACATTGGGTTCATATAATATCTCCGCAGGTGAAGTATATCAGATTATTTGGAATGCTATCACAGGTCAGGCACAGTCTGATCCAACGGCTGCACACATAGTCATTAATTTGAGGTTGCCAAGAATATTGGGGGCTCTTGTTTGTGGATTTGCACTTGCAGTGTGTGGTACTGCGATGCAAAGTATGATGAAGAATCCGTTGGCGGATCCATATACCATGGGTATTTCGTCCGGAGCCGGATTCGGTGCGGCATTGGCTATAATTTTAGGATTTGAGTTGGTATCGGGCGGAGGCGTTGTGGTGAACGCATTCATTTTTGCAACCATACCTGCATTGGTGATATTGTTTTTGAGTAAGTTCAGGAAAGCCACACCAACAATGATGATCCTGTGCGGCATATCTCTTATGTATCTATTCAACGCATTGACTCAGCTTTTTATGTTGATCGCAGATCCGGAAGATCTTTCTGCTGTCTATTCTTGGATGGTCGGATCATTGGATGGTATAGATTTCAATGAACTTCTGATCGTTTTGATAATAACTGTATCTGGTTCTATTTATGTTCAATACATGGCCAATCAATTGAATATAATGGGCATCGGTGATGAGAGTGCCAAAACACTTGGTGTCAATGTTGATCGTAAGAGATTGGTAGTTCTGATGGTAATAACATTGATGGCGGCGGCCGTGGTAAGTTTTACAGGAATAATTGGATTCGTAGGGCTTGTTGCACCGCATATTGCTAGAGCCATAATAGGGGCAGACAACAAGTATCTGATACCTGGGTCAGCTGTTTTCGGTGCATTACTTCTGTTGGTATCTGATATCATTGCAAGGACGATAACAGCCCCGTTGATGTTGCCTGTCGGAGTGATAACCGCATGCATCGGAGGTCCGTTGTTCATGTTCCTCATACTTCGTAATAACAAGGAGATCTGGTCATGACGGAGATCAGAATGGAGAATATGTCATTCAGTTATGGTAATTGCAGTGTGTTCTCTAACATATCGCTTAAGATCGGAGGATCCAATCTCGTTTGTATATTGGGACCAAATGGTGTCGGTAAAACGACTTTAATAAAATGCATAAATAAACTTTTGAAACCGACTTCAGGTCACATATACATCAATGATATCGACGTTCAGGATATGCATCTTTTGGATCTTGCCCAAATCATGGCATATGTACCGAATTCTGCATTCAGCGTATTCTCAATGACTGTGGCAGAAGCCATATTGATGGGAAGACATCCTCATG
>JALNYB010000011.1 GCA_023230065.1 Candidatus Methanomethylophilaceae archaeon | reverse complement strand
ATTATGCATTCACGAACAATGATTCTAAAGCAACTGATGTCACATACAACGACAACGAAGGTACGATCTCCAAAAGCGAAATAACTTTCACAAGTACAAACGAGATCGTTCAAGCGTGTATGTTCACCAACGGCAACTACGTATTTGGAAACTGGAACACAAAAATGGATGGCACCGATACCACATATGTCAATGGCTAATCAGCAGTATATGGAACTTTACTCTATACTCAATGGACCAAAACATATTGTGTCACATATTCTACTCTAGCTATTGCTCCGCTTACTCTGAAATTCAACGGTGAGATCGTGGATACAAATGGCACTCCCGCAGTATTGCCAACAACTGTCATTGCACTGACCGGTCTCACGGGTTGGGAACTTTCCGGAAACGTCTTCTTGTGTGTATAATTATAGGACATCTGATCTGATGACAACTGTAACAGATGCAAATAATATGACTTACGCTCTTGTCAATGATGCCCAAACCACAACGATAGAGGCCGCCAACAATATCGGACTTTAGATATTCTTCATTATATCTCATTAAGAAAAAACTTTTTATTTTACTTTGAAAATAAACTTGAATGCCTGTTGATTACATTCATTTGAAAATCAAAAGGAGGTGCGTTAACGGAGACAAATGTAAGGGTCATTGGTCACGCACCTCCCAAATTAGACGTTAAGCCTAACCTAATTCTACCCCTTGCAAAACATCTAGGTGTTACTAATATATAAAAATAATCATACTTTATGTTATAAAATTAGTAAAACTTCTTATTATAATGTCTAAAAATGTAATATATTACCTAATTATGTGCATTTTTTTAAAAAAATAAGTAAAATTAAGAAGATATTATGATTTTTTTAATACTCGTAACAAAATCCAAATGTCTTATGAATTTACAATGGTTGATCTCATTATAAAGACCTCAATTAGGTTTACATAATATACACTCGATTACTATATTATGAGTCTTTATTTCGATGAGGACAAGAAAGAACAAATGAAGAAAGAATGCATTATCAACAATAAACAATTTGAATTGTTTGATAACGAAATTATATTCTTATTCCATTTGAATGAATTCAACACAGAACAAAAAGAATTTTCAAAATACTGGAAAGAAAGATATGGAATCGATCCCAAGAAGACTTTAGAAATTTTAGAAAAGAATGGTTTTATCATAAAAAGTGTAATTCCTGATGATCTTTCATGGTTGACAGTATCAGAATTAGAAAAGATATTGGCGAATAATAATTTATCACCAAACGGTAAAAAAGATGAATTGATCGAAACAATAAATGATCATTTGAAAAACGGAGATATCAATTTGGAATATCCGCAAAAATATTACCGTTTAACAGAAACGGGAAAGAATGAATTGAAAGACAAGGATTATCTAAATTATCTTCAAAAACATGATGTATTAATGCAACCTCCGATGGCAATAACAAAAGATGAATTGAAGAAGAAAATAGATATTTTGAAACAGAAAGATGAAACCTTCACATACAGAGATGCATTGTGGAGTCTTTTTAATGACAAAATAGATTCAACCTCTGATAAGTCTAAATTATCGATAATTTATTATTTCATGGCAGATTTCTTAAAAGAAGAAGATCAGTGCAAAAAAGCAATCATTTTCGCATTTTGTGCGAATATAATGTTCTATGATAATGATTACGAGTTAAGAAACATTTTCAACAAACCCGGACAAACCGTTAAGGTCTACCTCGCACCTGGTCAAGAAAGAATGATATGGGATTGTGTGAAAAAAGAAAACGTATCCAATGATGAATTGTACTATCTGTTTCATGAATCTATTGTTATTGTTGATTCGAGAATGTCGTTTGAACCGGAATTATACTGGAACGTAATTACAGAGTCACATAATTTATCAAACCAGTAAAAATCCTGTGCAATCAGAAATATCTTGATGATTTTTAATTCTTGATTATTATAGTGAAATTGATCTATCTGCGAGAACATGAAAAACCGAGTGAAACCATCCTCCGTATTGTTCGAACATCCCCTGATATATTACAACAGAGACCTTAGATGTATAAGAACATCGAGATAATATGAGCCCACAGGTCCGCAGTTCGACAACTGCGACACCTGATCTTGTTCAAAGCATTCACAGTTAAAAATGAATCCTATGATCATAAGTCGCATGAATATATGTAAGATTTTAACATGATGAGAGATTTTATTAAAATATCATCGATTATATTTTTTAGATGTCTTTACATCTGCTGCATCATTATATTCTTTGAAATCTTCCAGATCAGAAACGTTTGCCCCTTTTCATCGAACCATATATTACAACTAGTATCGCAAAAACAAAAAAGATCGATATCAACCCGATAGGCGGTTGAATGCTATGTTGACTGCTAAAAGACATCAAAATGATGAACATTATCAATATTGCGATCAAGGAAATTACCGTTGAAAATCTTCTATTCATTATTTGTTTAATTAAATGTAAATATAAACCGTTTTTGTGATGGCAATATATAGTAAACAAAATATTGATTCTAAGGATTTATATGTACAATAACAGAAATATATCAAATTCATTGTATCATTCTAAAAACCTATAGAACCAAATAAAAATGCACCCTTGGTACATATTATGAAGATTTTTTCGTATATTTTTCTTTGATTCCACATGATTCGAGTAATAATCATGTCTAAAATGATAATAGTGCGGGGGAGGGGATTCGAACCCCTGAACTCCTGCGAGACAGAATATCTTACTCTCAGGAGATGAAACTCGCTAAAGGAGCCTTAAGTCCTGCGCCTTTGGCCAACTCGGCAACCCCCGCGCAATATACCGAAACATGAACAACTTATTAATGTATTCTTCGAATGAAATCGTTAATAGAGGGGAACACCATGTCTCGAACGATGTCGTACAAGATCTCGGATGAAGAAACGCTATCCAAAGCGATAAGAATTGTAATGGACAGACATTCTCATGTCGGGACCCAGAAAGAACTCACTGCACTGGTCAGAAAAGAATTGACCAAAATGGACCCCGATTACCACGTAGGCGGAGAACGTATCAGACGCGTCGGTATCGACAGAAATCTTCTCAAGATCATAATAGAGTACAATGAAAGCAACAACACGGACCTTCCTGAGATCTGCCCTGTATGCAAGAACGCCATGGAACCCCTGTTGAACATGTCCCTTGACGGAGATATCGTCGAAGTAAAGAGAAAATGTACCGTATGTCCGTACAGCATAGGACATAAACCTCTCACGCCCAGAAAATACGGATTCTCTAGGATCGCGAAGGAAGATGTTCCAGATAACGTCAATAAAATAAGAAAACTAGAGAAGGCCAAAGCAAAACTTCGCGAAGCATCCAATCTCGTATCAGATGCGTTGAAGATGACCGGAATGGAAGCCAGAGGGGAATACATAAGAGAAACCCTTAAAGAAATATCAGATTCAGAAGAAGAATCCTGCAGCATCTCAAACATCATCTTAGACATAAAGGACTTCGACAAAGAGAGCCCGGGATGGGCCCGCCCAACGGTATCCATTAAGAACGTAAACCGAAAAGATATATGAGCCTAATCAATAACCCATATTCAGAGGATGTGCCATGAAGAGCTGGGAATTCACAGAGATCAAAGATAACAAGATCAAGATAGACAAATTGCTGTCGGATATTATGGGTCTTGTAGAGGGCGGGTACATATACAGTACCCTTTTCAAATATCCCGAAAAAGGACCTAAGAGATACGAATTGATCCTTTCAATGTACCCCCAGGAGAACTTCCGCACACTCACGAACATCAATGTTTACATGGAGGATGTTCCGGGATCCACAGTTCAATCAGCAAAATTCCTATGCGATCAGGGCATCAACATCCTTAACTCTGTATCACTGAACGGAATTTCAGACACGACGATCATTTGGAACATCATGGGAGAACTCAACTTCGCAGGAGAAGGAGACATCATCAAAGAAAGATTCGCTCAGCTCAAAGCTATGAACGACCCGTCTGTTGACAAGATCAAATATGTAAGTATCAAACCGGCAAACATCGGAAGGATATTCCGCAAGGATTCTGAGAACCAAATCAAAGAAGAACTCAGACATGGCGCACCCATTACACTTACTAATGACACGTTCGATCTGAACATAGAGTACGGCGATATCCTCAATGATGTCAATGATACCGAAGTGATGATAACCGTGGATCCGAGTTCCTGGCTTGTATCTGTTGTATTTTTTAAACAGGACACGAAACTCATCAAGGTCAATCTTAATATCCCAGACTGCCCCGGAACAATAGATAAGGCGCTGAATATCTTCGCTGAAGAGAACATCAATCTTATCTCGGTATTCTCGAAGATCATGATCGCGTATCAAACCATGTCCATCGAAATAGTCGCGGATATGAAAAACTGCAAGACCTCCTTTGAGGACTTGCAGAATAAAGTTCCAACATATCTCAATGAACTAAACGGCGTCTTTGAACTAAAAGACATAAAAAAGCTGAACTGATATGAAGATCGCAGGGTTTGAAAAGACCGTCCTCCGAGATTGGGAAGGAAGAAATGCCTGCAAGGTCCTGATCTCTGGTTGCACTTTCAAGTGCCCTTATTGTAATTTTAAGTTCATTGAAAAAGACAGTGGCGATGATATAGACCCTGATGCGATCTTTGATTATATCAAGGAAAACAAGGACTTTTTAGATGCTGCTGTGATCTCTGGCGGAGAACCTACAGATAATGCGGATCTGTACAAATTTCTGAAAGAATTGAAAAAATTGGGTCTGAAGATCAAATTGGATACGAACGGAAACAATCCAAACAATTTAGATGACCTAATCGGAGCGGGTATGGTGGACTGCGTCTGCTTGAACATCATGGCTCCACTATCGAGTGAAAGATATTCGAAGTCTGCAGGAACAAGGGTCGACGTGGACAATATCAGAAAAAGCATTGAAATAATATTCGATTCCGGTATTGAAAATGAATTCAAAACCGTGATAACTTCCGATCTGACGCCTGAAGACATCTATTCCATCGCTAAAGATATCAAAAATGCCAAAAGCTACATCATCCAGCAATTCAACCCAAAAAATGTATCGAATACCGAATATGCACAAATGAAACTATGTTCCAATTCAGAATTGATAAAAATGGCAAATGCCGCTAAAAAGTTTGTAAAAAATGTTAAGATAAGAGGGGTTTGACTCCCTTATCTTATGAAATTATCGATCTTTGCAGAAGCTGCCACCGGAAGATCTTCATTACACTTGTTGACAAAGACCTCTGGAACCTCCGAGTCTTTGAGGAACTTTTCAATGACCTTCTGGTCTTTAGTGAATATACCTGCAGACTGCCCGCATTCTGTATATGCGAGCTCCTCGAATGCTTCATCGATGGTCGGAACGACCTTTATGTAAAGAAGCGGGAATCCGAAATCCATGTATGTTAGATCGTCGTCGTCATCGAGTCCGATCAATACAGCAGGTGAAACGTAGGAACCATTCTGGGTGAATTCAGTTGATACCTTCTTTCCACCCATGATCACACAATTACTGACCTTTTTGAGAGTCTCATTTAACTGTTTAAAATTATCTTCTGAGATCATCGGCCCCATTGTTGCTCCTGGATCTGCCGGATCGTCGACCCTTACACTCTTCATCTGTTCTATGAATTCATCCATGAACGCCTGATCGTCTTCCATGAAGAGTATGACCTTCGATGTCGAATATATGCTTTGACCGCTGTATCTGAATGCAGACGAGATTATGTCTTTGACGGTCTTCTTCATATCTGAAGGCTTGTAGACTATCGCAGGATTCATTCCTTTGATCTCGTTTATGAATGATATCTCATCATCTACCTGGAGGAACATCATGTCATCTAGGATCTTTCCTGAACCTGATGCGACCACTCCTGCCAGGCGTGGATCGTTGGTGAGTGTCTCCTGAGTCTTCTCCTTGCGATCCACGATCAAATTCATCACGCCATCCGGAAGACCTGCTTTCACAAGTATCTCATAGACTGCATACACCGGGAGCGGACAATATACAGAAGGCATCACGATAACGGAATTGCCCCCTAGCATTGCGGCAACCGCAAATCCGGCTGGTGCGGCCAGTGGTGAACTGTGTGTAGTGACTATTGCCCAAACACCCATAGACTTTCCTTTAAGGACCTTTGTCCTGTCGCACTCTGTTTGGATGATATCGATAAGACGATCCACTTCTGCGAGAGCCTCACATCTTATCATTCCTGCACTAAGAACAACTATCGATGCCAATCTGTATCTCTGAGCACATATCATTTCCAACGCTTTCTCGAAATACTTTACCCTTTCTGATACCTCTACCATCGACCAAGATTCATATGCTTTCAACGCCGCTTCCACAGCTGTATCTGTAATGCCATCCTCGGGTTCCTGAAAATGACCGAAATCGATGGTATTATCAATCGGACTTTTGACTATGAAATCGTTTCCCGATGCTACTTTAAATCCACCTATATAGGACGGATAATCCTTCTTCTCCATCTGAAGTACACTTTGGAACGCTATTTCGAACTTGTGCTCGTCGTAAGCTCCTTTTTGGCATTCTGTCTCAATGTCCACCATAGATGTATGTATTGATGAGAGCTATGTTAATGTTTTTGCTTACATTAACGGTTAAATACACCGAATCTAATAGACCGGCATCGGACTTGTGGTCTAGGGGTTATGACGTCGCCTTCACACGGCGGAGGTCGCCGGTTCAAATCCGGCCGGGTCCACCATTTCTTTTCACTTTGCTTTGAACTCGCGTACAGGCACGGTTTCCATCTTGCCTTCTTTGTACGCCGAATATGCTTTTACTACAGCATCCATACGCAGATTGCTTCCTTTCTCGTAAGTCATATTTACCTTTGATGATGCTGTGGATAGCGCAGAAACAACATCTGCATAAACAATTCCCAATTTCAAAGCTATAGGCATGGCATCCATCCCTGATTCTTTCAAAGCATAGGCCTCGGCTTCAATACGATTCATTCCATGAAGCTCCATGAGAATATCTGCTTTATGCATATAATCGTCACTTGATGCCAAGATCTCGTTCGCAAGTATCCCGAGTTCATATTGGATTCTTTCCTCGCTGAGTTTCCATATAAAAGAGTCGGCAGTGAGTCCCCTTGATCTGCACCAACAATTAAAATTCACAGAGCCTATGATCTTTCCGTCATCCCAAAGATAAGCCATACCATCAGTATCTGCCAAATATCTGAGAATGTGTCCTTTGCCATCGTTCCAAAGAACGAAATCTGTTTTTCCTTTACTTGATAACACTTTTATGCCTTCTTTGTACTTTTTTTCCCATTTGTTACTACGGTATCTATCACAATCCGGACAAAGCCCTTTACGACTATTGGATCTGAGTTTGCGTTCCTTTCCACATTTGGGACATATGAATGTATCTGCAGGAATATTCCAGAGATCTGAATGACATTCAGGACAGTAACGTGGAGTGGATGAACCTCTCTGTTCCCACTGTGCATCACATCTGGCACATCTATTGTATTTTACAGGAACATTCCATCTTGTCGACTTACAATGAGGACATCGAATCGGGTTCATTGTGATTCCATTCCATTCGTATCCGCATCTGTTGCATTTTTTCATTATATTCCCCTAAATAATTATCTCGGACCTATTTACAGAGGAAGATTGAAATAAATCCGAGATTCGATACATCATGGTTGGTTGTATCGTCCATCTAATGGAAATAGCTGATATTAAATAGTTCTGCAAGAAATCCTCTAAAACCAGAATTCGTGCGTACAATGATACGAATAGAACAAAAATGAGGAGTGGGCCCAGCCGGATTTGAACCGGCGACCTCCGCCTTGTAAGGGCGACGTCATAACCCCTAGACCATGAGCCCGATATAGCCTGATTAATGAAGAAGTATTAAAAACATACCGCTGAATAATCAAGTGAGACTAAAATAATAGTTACATCATACCCGAAATAGAGCGATAGTAGTCCAGTGGTCAAGACGGGTGCTTCCCAAGCCTCTGACCCGGGTTCGAATCCCGGCTATCGCACTTTTTCGTAATTAGAAAATATATAAGAGCCTTTACGCTATGCATCTCCTTATGTTGGAGATCGACAGTTCAAGAGGCGAAGGCGGAGGCCAGATGGTACGTACATCTGTAGCGCTTTCAGCACTTACCGGGATCCCCACGAAACTGACCAGGATAAGAGAGAACCGCCCTACCAACGGATTATCTAAACAACATACTACTGCGATCAATGCCGTAGCCATGATGACTGGGTCCAAGGTCGAGGGAAATACTGTAGGCTCAAGCGATCTTATCTTCGAACCTGGAAACAAACAGATTACGAACATCCAGATGGATATAGGAACTGCAGGAAGCATAAGTCTTGTACTTCAAGCAGCATTATTAGCTGCCAAGAACTATAAAGAAACACTGACGCTTGATATCATCGGTGGAACAAACGTCATGTGGGCACCTCCATTGGACTCGTATGAGCTGGTATTGTTCCCATTGATGAAAAGAATGGATATCAATGCCCGCGTGGACATCGTAGAAAGAGGATTCTACCCTCTAGGAGGAGGACATGTCATCGCAAAGCTAGAACCTATCGGAAAGATCCAGCCTTTGGAACTCATGGACCTCGGCGAATTAAAATCGATAAAAGGCAGATGCTTTGTACAACACCTTCCCGAAAGGATTGGAAATGATATGATGACTGCCTGCAAAGAAACATTGGCACCGGAATACGATGTAGACTTCGAAATTCATAAAAGTAACGGAATATCCCGCGGTGCAGGCCTTGTGATAGTTGCAGAATATGAGAACGGAAAACTTTCAAGCAACGTCCTCACATCCAGAGGACATTCGGCAGAACAATCGGGAATAGATGCCGCAAACGACCTCCTTCAAGAGATCAGCGCAGGTTCGACTGTAGATGTCCATACAGCAGATCAGCTGCTACCGTACATGGCTATGGCTGAAGGGAGGAGTGGATTCGTTGTTTCGAGGATCAGCAAGCACCTTCTTAGTCAAATGGACACTTTAGAATCATTCTTAGATGTAAGATTCGGCGTTGAACGTAAGAACGACGGATATCATTTCACAGTTTCACCAGGTGAGGGATTATGAGACCATTCATTCATGTTAACTGCGCCATGTCCGCAGATGGAAAGATTGCAGGCGTTGATAGAAAACAGATTTCCATCTCATCCGAAGAGGACAAGGCTCGTGTAAAAAATCTCAGAAAGAAATATGACGCCATCCTTGTAGGTGTAGGAACTATCATATCAGATAATCCTCATCTAACAGTGAAAGGTCTAGATTATGATTCCAATCCTGTGCGTATCGTTCTAGATCCAGATGGAAGAACACCTGACGATGCGCTCGTACTCGATGATCAAGCCCCCACGATAATGGTCACAACAAAGAACTGTACTAAAGAATGGGACTGCGAAGAGACCATCAGATCGGATGATAAGATCAATCTTACAAAAATAATGGAAGAACTGGCCGAAGAGATGGGTATTGAAAATATCCTTATCGAAGGTGGCGGAGAGACCATTGCCTCGTTTTTCAAAGAAAAACTCGTCGATAAGTACACTGTGTTCGTCGGTGGACTTATAATCGGCGGGAGGACCGCCCCAACTCCGGCAGACGGAGAAGGATGGGTTGCAGAGAAAGGTATCAAACTTTCTCTGGAAGACAGCGAGGTCTTGGGAAACGGCGTTCTTCTGACCTTTGAACCTTCATACGACTGATCATATCTTTCCGTCACGGGATTTCATTATCTTTCTGATGACTGCTATCTTTCCGCCTTTATCTCCGAAGAAGGATTCTGTCATTTCCTTTTGAAGTTGAGTATCGCTTTCTGTATAAGGCATCCACCAAGGATCACGAGGGTGCTTTCCCGTATCGATATGGATATGATGCGGATGCAACATCTGCTTGAATCCATCTCTTCCGTGTGTAGCACCGAAACCGCTCTTTCCCATTCCACCCCAAGGCGTCGCGGGAAGCCCGTAAGTATAGATCGCATTGTTTATGTCCACGGTACCGGCATTGATCTTCGATGCAAGATACTCTCCTCTCCTGATATTTTTTGTCCAGACCGACCCACCCAAAGCATAAGGATTCGTATTAGCCAATTCAATTGCTTCTTCATCCGAATCAAATGGAAATACCGAGACTATCGGACCAAATATTTCCTTCGGAATCATCTCGGAACCCTGAGGAAGTCCTGAAACAACAGTAGGTTCAAAGAAATATCCTTTCATATCTGCGGGTTTTCCCCCTATCATGATGGTTCCTCCTTCATCTGTTATCATTTTAACAACCTCAGACATCCTATTCATTTCACGCTCATTGATCATAGGACCTATAGAAACAGTTGGATCTTCCCAACCGTCTCCTTGTTTCAGTTCTTTTATTTTAGCCAGATACTTAGACACGAAATCGTTGTAAATGGATCTGTGAATGTATATCCTCTTGATACCTACACATACCTGTCCTGAATTGACAAAGGAGCCCCAAACTGCTGCAGATACGGCCCTGTCCATATCTACGTCTTCTAACACCACCATTGCATCTTTTCCGCCGAGTTCCAAAACAATAGGAGTTATGGTCTTGGAAGATTCCTGCATGATCTTGGTTCCTGTATCTGTTCCTCCGGTGAATACCACTTTATCAACACATGATATGAGTTTGACACCTGCCCCTTGGCCTGCTATCACAGATACCAATCCTTCCGGGAATCCTGCATCTCTGAACAGGTCCGCAATGAGGAATCCTGAAAGCGGTGTATCAGATGACGGTTTTATAATCACTGCATTGCCTGCCGCAACGGCCATAACCGCCTGCGTGAAAGGTATTGCGAACGGAAAATTATACGGCGAGATTATTCCAATCACACCAAACGGAACATATTGTATGTACGAGGTCCTCCCCATGAATGCCGTGAATAAAGACATTGGTCCCTGATTCACTTTTTTCTTGAACTTGAACTTACTAAGAAGTTCTTCGCAATATGAGACCATCGCCGCAGAGGATAAGACCTCTGTGTTGTATCCCTCGGCTTTGGGCTTTCCCGTCTCCTGATAGACTGTATATGCTATCTTATCGATATTATCGACCATTATAACTCTCAGCCTTTTCAACATCGATATTTTATCCTTCACAGGAACCTGTAACCAATGTTTCTGAGCGTTCTTGCTTCTTGTGACGATTGTATCGATCTCATCGTTGTTTACTGTGGGCACACTGCCCACTTCTTCCAGGGTTATTGGGCTAAACGATTTGAGCGGTTCCATGTATTTAGTATGACGCTATAGATATAGAGTTGTTGTGAATTGAACCTACAAAAGAGTTTATAACCTTACATAATTAATGGCATCAGGAGAGATAGTTGTGAAAGTAAGAACCAAAACAGGTTACGATAACATAAGAGCAGTATGGTTCGAGAATGAAAAGGTCATGATGATAGATCAAAGAGAACTCCCTCATGAGGTCAAGATCGTGGGATTCACAGAATATCCTGACGTAGCAGAGGCCATAAAAAACATGACCACAAGAGGAGCACCGTCTATCGGTGCTACCGCAGCATACGCAATGTGTCTCGCAGCACTCTCCGAATCCGATATCGACAAAGCCTCGAAGGACATCAAAGCAGCAAGACCTACAGCTAACGATCTGTTCTACGCTGTGGATTATATGTGTGCCGAACTCAAAAAGGGCAAAGATCCTATCGAAGCAGCAGATGCCTACGCGCAAATGATGGTTGACAAATGCACAAAGATCGGAGAATATGGTGGAGAACTAATAAAGAACGGAATGAAGCTCATGACACACTGCAACGCGGGCGCATTAGCAACCGTTGATGTCGGAACAGCCCTAGCACCTATGAGGAAGGCACACGCTGATCACAAAAAGTTCTTCGTTTATGTTTCAGAAACGCGTCCCCGCCTTCAAGGAATGCAATTGACAGCATGGGAACTGAATCAAGAAGGCATCGACCATGCCATAATTCCAGACGGCGCATCCGCATATTACATGTCACAGGGAGTCGACATGATCATTACCGGCGCAGATAGAATCGCAGCCAATGGAGATTTCGCCAACAAGATCGGGACCTTCGACAAAGCGATAGTCGCAAAACACTTCGGCATCCCGTTCTATGTGGCAGCGCCAATATCAACATTCGATTTCAACACCAGAACGGGAAGAGAAATAGTCATAGAGCAAAGATCCGAGAAAGAAGTAACAGAAGTGTACAATCAAAGGATCGCACCTGTTGGCTCACCCGCTCTAAACCCAGCCTTCGATGTCACCCCAGCAGATCTGGTAACCGGATTCATAACTGAAAAAGGAATCTTTACCCCTGACGAAATAAGTAAGGTGAAAGAATGAACGAGGAATTCGCACGCAGCAGATTAGCAAAAACTTGCAAACAACTATACGACCGAAATCTTACGGTATCTGCAGGCGGCAACATGAGTGTTAGACTCAATACAGTGGAGATCATCATAACGCCCAGCGGAAGGAATAAAGGTTCCCTCCAACCAGAAGATATGGTGAAGATGAACCTTGCAGGAGAGATCATTGGTGGGGGAAAACCATCTATAGAGCACAAATTTCACCTCGCACTCTATGAAGAGAATCCTGAAACCAATGCCGTCGTTCACTGTCATCCACTATACTGCACAGCATTGGCTGTCAACAACAAGAAGATCAAAAGCAACATCACTCCTGAAGGAGCTCTTCTTCTCGGCAGAGTACCTCTTATACCTTACTACACGCCAGGTTCTCAAGAACTTGTCGATGCGATAATGGATTATCCGAAAGCACGTGCAATGCTTATGAGCAAACATGGTGCTCTGACACAGGGAAATACCTTGGAAGAAGCATACAACAGAATGGAAGAACTTGAATTCCAAGCAAAACTCCAGATTCTTGCCGGAAGGACGAAAGATCTTCCCGACTCAGAGATAGAAAAGATATGCAATATGTGATCCTATGGCTATAATTGTTACAAAATGGTTTGGCGTATTCCTGATAGATGAAAAGACCAACAAAATAATCGATAAAAGATTGATGCCACAGGACACCAATGAAACAGCTAAAAAATTGGCATTCATTCAGAAAGGAGCTATCCTTCAAGAAGAAAGGGATCTTGCAAAAGATATCCCGAAATTGACTGTATCGGACAGAAGACAATCAGAATTGGGTAAGACCGTACTTTACGATTCATCCTTCATCAAACCTGAATCGTTCGGATTCACGAACACGATAATGCATGAGGTCATGCTGAAACTCGGAAAACTGAGAACTTCGGAGCCTATTGCAAAAGATAAGAATCTGGTTCAAGCTATCAGAGCATTAGATGATGCAACGGAGACAGCAAATCTTCTCGATGAGAGACTTCACGAGTGGTATGGAATGCATTTTCCAGAACTTGCCGATCAGGTCAAAGATCAGAGATATGCCGCCCTTGTAGCCAAATTCGGAGAACGTGAAGGCATAATCAAAGAATTAGACTTGGATGTAGAATCTATCGGATCCGATTTCGACCTGGAAGACATGAAACAAGTAACTGAACTTGCACAGACCCTATGTGAGATATATGCCAATGAGCAGAAGATGAGAGAATACATCACTGCTATTGTTGACGACATCTGCCCTAACATGTGTGCCATACTCGGCGGACCGCTATCCGCGAGGATGATATCTCTTGCTGGCGGACTTCAAAGACTCGCTTCACTTCCTTCATCAACCGTACAATTGTTGGGCGCAGAAAAAGCAATGTTCAGACATCTTAAGTCTGGAAAAAATCCACCTAAACACGGTGTACTCTATCAGCATCCTGATATTCATCGCTCTCCATATTGGCAGAGAGGGAACATAGCCAGAGCACTTGCTGGGAAGGTATTAATCGCAGCCAAAATAGATGCATATAAGGGAGAATTCAAGGGAGACGAACTCAACAAAGAATTCGAAGAAAGAGTTACAGACATTAAACGCAGATACCCTAACGCTCCAAAGAAAAAACCAATATCCAGAGGACGCAACAGAAAAGGCGCAAACAAGCCAAGAAAAGATCGCATATGATTCCAAAGCCAAATATATTTAAGCATAGGGCTATTAGGGCCATTAAGATAACATGCAATTAAACGATGTGTCAAGACAATTCGTACCCTGTTTCTATAGGGAGTTGGACAACCGGATAATTGCGTGAATAAAAGAGGTAATTGTCATGTGGGAGATGAAAGAAATCAGAGAGTTGAAGATTGGAAGATACGTGAACATCGATGAATCACCATGCAAGATCATTTCAATCAGCACTTCGAAACCCGGAAAACACGGATCCGCGAAAGCATGTATTGAAGCCACCGACCTTTTCACAGGCTCAAAAAAATCAATTAATGCACCTGTAAGCACAAAAGTTCAAGTTCCTCAGATCGACAAAAGGAAAGGACAAGTTCTATCTATACAGGGTAATGAAGTCCAGATCATGGATCTTGAAACGTTCGAGACATTTTCTATGGCCATCAATGCCGATCATGAATGCGTTCTTGAAGACGGCGGAGAGATCATGTATATTGTCGCCATGGGCAGACAAAAATTGATGTAAAGGTAAAACTCCCATGTCATACGGGCTCTCGTACGCAGGCGCTGAAGCAGAATATAATTCCGCCGATGCTGTCATCTTCGGGATTCCGTATGACCATACTGCCAGTTTTAAGGCAGGTGCAAGAGAAGCCCCATGGGCGATAAGAAGAGCGTCTTATAATTTTGAAGAGATACATTTCGAACATGGTCTCAATCAAAATCCTATCGAAATCTGTGACTACGGAAACTGCGATGATTTTGTTCTGCCTGAAGATATGATCGAAGAGGTCAATTTCGCAGTGGGCCCCGCTATAAGAGAAAAGAAATTCACTGTTGTCATCGGCGGAGAACATTCTGTGAATATCCCTATAATTCAAAATTTTGAAAAGAATGACATATCTCTGATAACCATAGATGCTCATTTAGATTCAAGGGACGAGTATCTAGGAACCCCAAACAGTCATGCATGCGTCACAAGACGTGCTGCAGAACACATAGGCATCGAAAACATCTGTGTCATCGGCGTACGGGCAATAGGTAAAGAAGAATTGGACAGAGATGATGTTGTTCCGTACATCACATCATTCGAAGTGATGGAAAAGGGCGCCGAATGGGCCATAAAAAAAGCTATGGACAACGTTAAAAATGAACGCATATATCTTTCATTGGACATAGACGGGATAGACCCTGCGTTCGCACCTGGAACCGGAACACCTGAACCATTTGGGCTCATGCCAATGGATGTAAAAAAGATCATCAATTGTATCGGAGACCGCTTAGCAGGATTTGATGTTGTAGAAGTATGCCCTCCAGCAGACCCTTCAGGCATAACTTCCATCTTAGCGGCAAGATATATCAACGAAGCTCTTGCAGTCTATGCAAAGAACTTAAGATGCTGAATATACAGATTTTATCTTTCCTCAGAAGTTTTAGGCTGTCTGTGAATTCCGTCTGGATCCAAAAAATCCATTACTTTTGCTTCATACTCATCGGCTCTTGCCTTTGCAACGTCTTCTTCCTTTGATTCAGAATAGATCCTGAAAATAGGTTCCGTACCAGAAGGTCTTGCGAGAACCCAACCGTCCTTGAATATTATCTTTATACCATCTGTTTTATCCACAGTCCCTTCTGTGCTTATTCTCTCCAAGAAATCAAGTACGTGAGATTTTGCATTATCTGGACAATATATCTTTTTATTATATGTATAGTAAACAGGAAGCTTTGAAATCTGCGTGCTTAAAGAACCGTTCTTTACGATACACTCTAACATCTTAACAATTGACATTGCGGCATCTCTGCAGTATTGTTGTTCAGGAAAGATCAGACCCCCATTTTCCTCTCCGCCGAATACTGCACCATTCTCTATCATCTTCCTTGCAACAATCGGAGATCCAACAGCCGTATAGATCAACTCTCCACCTTCCTGCTTAACAATCTCCTCTACCAAAGATGATGAACTTACCGGTGTGATAACTATTCCCTTCTTTGTAGAAAGAATATACTTTGCTAACAATGCTAGACTCTTATCTCCACTTACAAACTTACCGTCTGATGACACGAAAACACAACGATCCGCATCCCCATCGTGAGCAATACCGAGATCTGATCCAGTCGCCTTTGTCATGAATATGAGATCCTTTAGATTCTCTTCTGTCGGTTCACTCGGATGTCCTGGAAACTCTCCTTGAGCATTTCCATTGATCGTTATTGTTCTAACGTTGAGTTTCTTCAGTAACAAGGGGGAGGTCTGGACTGCTGCGCCGTTGGCACAGTCCAAACATACCTTAAAATTTGCATTTCTGATGGCATCCGCATCTATATTCGAAATAACGGCATCTATATATTCCTCCCCAGCACCATTCACCTTCTGTACCTTACCCACCTTTTCCCAGGATACACAGGGTAATTCTTTGGCATATGCAGCTTCAACCTCCATTTCTTGTTCACGGCTTGCCTCGGTTCCGTCAGATGCTATGCATTTGATACCGTTAAATTGTGAAGGATTATGTGATGCTGTGATCATCACACCGCCCATTATACTTGCATGCTTCTTGACATAGTATTGAATTGCGGGCGTAGGCAACATTCCAAGATCGATTATGCATGTTCCGACCGACATCATACCCGACGATACTGCAGTCTTAATCATATCCGCAGATACCCTTGTATCCGTTGCTATCGCAACATTTCCCTTGAATACAGTTCCGATGGCCTTTCCCATTTGCAGAGCCAACGTGGAGGTCATATCTTCATTTATAACCCCGCGCACACCATTGGTGCCAAACATCCGATCAGCCATCTCAAATTCTCCTTGAAACCAATATTATAGAAATGGTGTCTGCACAAGCCTTGCATGTATCGGCAGCCATTTCCAATGACAATATGAGCTCGCGCATGAGCATTACAGCTTTGGATTCCATGTCTGAAAGATGGACCTCTTTGATCGTTGCGAAATAAAGACCATCTATGATCCTTTCCTGATCATTAACATTATCGATGTTCCTTACGGTCTCAGCTGTATCATCTTTGAGTGATTCAACTGCTTTGATCAGGTATCTTACTGCTGGAAGTAGTTCTGCGGACATCTTCTCTACACTTTTCCAGATCTCTTCAGGGACCGAGGCGTTGGTCTCTTTCAAAAGTTGAATATGCAATGATGCTTCTTTTGCCCAATTGGCGATATGATCCATTTTGCGAACAAACCGAATGAGGTCCTCTCTTTCCTGTACACTCAATTCTCCACCTGAAAGATCTGCACATAGTTTGTCTTCTATACGATCTGCTTCGCGTTCACTGAGGATAAGACGGTCGATACATTTCGATGCTGTGACATAATCATTCTTAGACATGGCCACAAGTGCCATATCCAACTCTGTTACAGCATCCAGAACACTTATTCCGTGACTTCTCGATCCCAAACGAACTGCATCTTCCTTCCTCTTTCCGAACCATTCCAACATTCCCTTTTCACTCAAGTTTAATCGCCTCCTCTAAACCTTCCTGCGGTCTTGCAAAGACCTTTGTTGACTTCTTGTTGAAGACAAGAAACACCTTATCTCCCTTTTCGGGTATCTCTTCGCTGGAAGAAACATTGTAATCTACGTAGTCTCTTGTTTCTGCCACCGTCCTTACCCTCCAATAAGTTCCCATGAAAACGACATCCAAGACTTCAGCTTTCAAGCCTTTAGTCGCTGCATATACATGTTCAGGACGTACGGATATTACTGCTGCATCACCTGCAGTAAATTGTGATTTTGCTGCTTTAACTTCACATCCACCTCTGAGACGAACCGTTGTCTTACCTGTTTTTGTCTTTCCTGAAACAGTACATTCCATTAGATTTGTTTCACCGATAAAATATGCTGCAAAGATAGATTTGGGATCCCTATACATATCCAAGGGAGTTCCGATCTCCTGAATACCGCCAGACCTCATCAATATGATACGATCTGAAACGGACATCGCCTCTTCCTGGTCATGGGTGACATGCAATACAGTTATTCCCAATTTCTTGACAAGTCTGCGAATATCATATCTGAGTTCTACACGCACACGTGCATCTAAAGCAGATAACGGCTCATCCAACATCAACATCTTTGAACCCGACGCTAATGCTCTAGCGATTGCTACTTTCTGTTGTTCTCCGCCGGATAGCTCGGTTGAGAACATACCGGCGCGATCGAACATCTTAACAAGCATGAGATATTCCTCAGATGTTCCTTTGATTTCTTCTTTAGGTTTATCTTTAACACGGGGGCTGTATCCAACATTGTCGCTAACTGATATATTCGGGAACAGTGCTATGTTTTGGAACACATATCCTGTATCCCTATCTTCAATTGGAATATTTGTAACATCTTCTCCATCGACTATGACACTTCCCTCTGTGGGGATAAGTATTCCTGCAATTACCTTGATAAGTGTAGTCTTTCCACACCCGGATGGCCCCAGTATCGTCAGGTATTCTCCTTTATCTATGGATATACAGATATCTCTGACAGCATAAAAATCACCGAATTTCATTGAAATATGATCGAGCTTTATCTTTGCCATCAATCCAACCTCAGTTCTTCTTCCAATCCGCACTTAGGGATATTGAACACTGATACCATCGCAGGAGGCCAGCTTATCATTACTTTATCTCCAGATGCATAATCATCATATCTTCTATTGGGAAGTTTTGTAGATACAATGCCTGTACCTTCCACATTCACTTCTATGGTTATTGTTGCTCCCTCGTAAAGGATCCTATCTATTACACCACTAAAAAATCCTTCAGGCATCACTGGTACTGGATCTTCTTCCGTAGGTTCATGTATATGCTCTATTTGTGTCGAACCTATCTTTATGGCAATGACCACATCTGTTCCAATAGCAATATCTGTCTTACGAGCCTTAACTATCGAATTGTTATTGAGTCTGATCTCTGAATGATCTTCAAACGATGCTTCTACTTTACCTTCGAATATATTGGACCTTCCGACAAAATTCGCAATAAAAGGCGTACTTGGATTCTGAAACACTTCGATCGGTGTCCCTACCTGGATGATGCGACCTTTGCGTATTATGGCAATACGATCTGCCATCTCCAACGCCTCATCCTGATCATGTGTAACATGAATACAAGTTAATTCCATCTCTTTTGTCATTGACTTGAGTTCTTTTCTGAGTTCCAATCTCAAACGCGCGTCCAATGCTCTGAGCGGTTCATCCAACAAAAGGATCTCTGAATCAGATGCCAATGCTCTTGCAAGTGCAGTACGCTGTTGCTGGCCTCCGCTCAATTCGTGAGGATATGATTGGACCTTGCTCTCCATATGAACCATCGATATCATACTTTTCACGAGCTGTTTTGAACTCTCTTCGGGCCACTCTTTGATCTGCGGTGCAAACATCACATTCTCATAAACGGTCTTCGACGGAAATAACGAATAAACCTGAGACAGCATTGTAGCCTGACGTTCGCTTATAGGCACCCCCAGAACATTCTTTCCATCGAATGTTATAGATCCACTGTCAGGACGGGTCAATCCGCATATCATTCTGAGACATGTAGTCTTTCCGGCTCCGGTAGGACCCAGTATACAGAGATACTCTCCGCCGTGGACAGTAAGTGACAAGCCGTCTGCGGCTTTGCAATCATTACCAAAATCCTTTACGAGGTCCTTAAGAACTATCTCAGGCATTGTTGTCACCCCTGTGCGTTATCACTCTTACGGCAAACATGAATACGAAACATATGGCTATCAATATTATCGAACACATTGCCGCCTCGGGATATGCTTGCGCTTTGACCAGATTTATTATGTAAACAGGCACGGTCTGAACTGAATTACCAATAGCAACCGTTGCACCAGTCTCTCCCAAACTCCTTGTAAATGCCAGAATTCCTCCGGCTATGATTGATGACTTTATTATTGGCATCAATACCTTAGAAAATGCCTGGAAAGGCTTTGCTCCTAATGTCATTGCCACTTCCTCGTAAGACTGATCTACTTCTTCAACCGCACCTGTTATGTTCCTCACGATAAGCGGATAGGTAAATGCTATATGACCAAATATTACTAAGACCAGACCCCATGAACTCCCTACATTAAGACTGCCCCAGAATAGTGCCAACGAGAATCCTAATGCAGTCGTAGGTACTATAAGCGGTATATTTACCATATTATCCAGTATCTTTCCCAGAAATGTATTACGCTGCCTCGCGATGTACATTGCCATAGGAATTCCGAATATTATATCGAAGACGACCGCAACGCCCGCGATCAAAAATGATATTCCTGTTGAATACAAAAGCATACCGTAGTCAACGTTGGATCCAGGTTGAGTCAAATATGCGAATATGTAAAATGACGGCAAAATAACGATTATCAAAAGAAAAGCTATCGAAAAAATATCTTTTGACTTGGGCACTGCACCTCTGCTAATTTTCCTTCCAAATTGAGGCCATACTTTAGTGAGTGGTATTTTCAACCTTGTCATCAAGGTCTTTGCTACCACAAGAAGAACCAGAGCCAATATGATCATCATCACGCTGATCAATATCATCGGACCGTTTCCTCCAGACATATTCTCGGCAATATATGTGGGTCCTGTAAAGAAGGTGTTTTGAACACCCATCAATTGCAATGCGATATACGTACCTCCTGTCTCAGATAACGACCTTGCAAAACAAATAATGAAACCAGTTATGAGACCAGCCCTGAAAAGAGGCAGCGTTATAGTTCTTACCGCTGTAAATTTAGATGCACCTAAAGTCATGGCTGCAGTCTCGTAGTTAGGTTCGATCTGCTCCAATATCGCAGAAAGGGATCTTACCATATACGGGTAAGTGAAGATGATATGTAACATGATGATCATGAGATACGGCGAGAATACCAATCCCAATCCGGAAACGGTTATCCCGTCCGGAGCACCCCAGAACATAACAACGGAAAGACCTAACACTGCAGTAGGAAATGCCAAAGGCATATCCATCAAAGTATCAAGATACTTTTTTCCTTTGAACGGTTTCCTCACAAGGATCCAAGCCATCGGAATACCGACCAATATGTCGATGATGGTAACGATCAGAGCAATGCTGAATGAATTGAAAACAGCCCCATTTATCTGAGCCATCATTGCCGAATTGGCAAGAACTTCACTGACGAGACCCCATTCAGTAAATAATTTTAAAACAACGAATATGGAAGGTATTATAATGAGACAAAGGAAGACCGCACAAACGAATCCGAACCATGCTTTCCGTGACTTTTCATTATTAGAGATCTCGTTTATCCTTCTAAATAGGGACATCTGAGGTACCTTACCTCTGCCGTAACGGCAGCATTAATATTCTAACGAACAGGTTTCTCAGAGTATCGAAATACTAACAACGTTGTTTCCACGAAGAACGACTGCTCCCAGACGCCTTTCTTCTCCGCCACTCACGTTGTTTTCTGTGGTCTCTTCGAGTACCATGTTCATGTACTCATCGAAACCGGTGAGCTTACCCTCTAATATCCTTCCGTCCTTCAAAAGAAGCGAAACGCGTTTGTCGACGGATTTTTCCAATAGGGCTTGTGGCATGACCATAATTATCAAAGCGACCTATGTAATGGCTTGATTAAAAGCTTTTCCTTTATTAAATCTTTAGAGCAATGTGTTTCGTATCTAATCTTGTCGCTGCAGCCCTACCCGCAATCTTAATAATACATTGATACGAACATAATTTATCCATCTGGATATTAAGATCGATATGACTCCGTTGAAACTGCAGAACTAAACAATCACTATGAACTAAGTACAGCGTACTTATTCAGATCTTTCTGGTCCGCGATTCTTAGCTTGATCCTCGATCCACTTCTTGATATCTACAATCTTTGTGCTTCCAATACCGAAATACTCTGAGAACTTCTTCGTCGTAGTGAGTTCGTAGGTCTGACCTTTCTTCTTAGCTTCGATCAATTCCTTATCTAACAGGACCTTGACATCATCATATGTACGTGCACCACGAGTCTTGAATAGCTCCGACTGAAGCACTGGCTGATTGTAAGCTATAGTACTGAGGGTGCGCATGATCCCGCCGGCCATCTCCGCTTTGGCGAATTTTCCAGTATATTCAGTATATTCAGGCCTGAGCATCATACGATACTCGTTTCCGATCTTCGCTATCATCATTGCACAATCGCGATTGTCGTATTCTGATCTCAAATCCTTCAATGTATATCTTACATCAGATTCCGAAAGCCCTGTCCTTTCTACGATATCTGCAACGCGAAGATTGTCGGCGGAGGAGAAGAGGGCTGCTTCAACTGCGCCTTTGGCATTCACGTCAGTTCACCGCCACAATACCTTTGGAATCCTCTAGAGATCCAGATACCTCGTGCATAAGGATTTCGATAAAGATCTCACCGCGCGGAAGTACATCCTGCCAAACCGAGAGTTTTCCATCCCTTACCAAATGTAACACCGAAACGAATATCGTAAGATTCTGTTTGATGCTAGAAGTATATAATTCATCTATCTGGAACGGGCCGGCACCCAATTTCTCTATCCTTTCCCAAACACGCCCGACATCCTTCTCATCATCCTCATCGTGTGCCTTGTTATCGAATTTCCTTGGCTCCTTTGCCTTGAGTTCAGATCTTACACGTTCTCTTTCCTGAGCGATCTCCATATCGTAACGTGCATCTTCGAACGCATCGATAAGTTCGTACATCGTAACTGGACGCATCTCTTCTCTCTGGAATGCTGCTTTGAATGCAACTTCCGGAACGTACATGTTTTCGTCCTCATCTTCCAATTGGAAATCGAAATCGAAAAACTCGTTATCCAACGGTTCATCGACCCTGCTGCGTGTTGCATCCGACTGCATTCTGAGGATCTTCCATGCCATAAGCATGAGTTTTCCTGCGACAATCATATCGAAAGAATTCTCTGCTACCTTTCTGGTATAAAGTTTCACAAACTCTCTGAGATCGATCTCCCACGGGTCTATTCCGTTCTGCAGAACCAAGTTGAAGACAGCCCTTATCGATTCATCGATAGGATCGCTGAGCTTCTCGCCTACTTCTGCGTTGTTCAGTATGCTCATGTAGCCATTGATCTTATTGAAAGACTCAACATCCTCGGCCATAGCCTTGTGAAACAACAAATGTTGTTCCATGCTTTCTATCTGTAGATTCCCATCCATTTCTTATCCCTCCCTTACTCCTCATGATTGTGCATTGTGTTCACACTTTCAGAGTCGTGCTTCTTGTTAGCTTCTTCTTCGTACTTGGAGACCTCTGCTAGATCTGGTTGCATGATGACCTTGCTTATACCGCTCGGCGGTCTGGTCACACCGATAAGATGATCAGCCATGACCAAAGTGACCTTCCTTAAAGACACCTGAATGAACTGTGCCCGCAGTGAACTCTCCTTGATCCTCTTTGCAACCATTTCTGCATTGACAGCATCTAAGAACATATCCACTTCATCCAATACGTAGAAAGGCGACGGCTGATACTCCTGAATAGCGAATATAAATGCCAATGCTGTCAGGGATTTCTCTCCTCCTGACAGAGCTTCCAGTCTCAAAAGTTTACCATTCTTTGGTTTTGCATTGATCATAAGACCGCCACTGAATGGATCATCCTCGTTTTCAAGGCCCATGTATGCCTCTCCTCCCCCGGATAACTGAGTATAAATATCGTGGAAATTGGTATTCACAGCCTCATAAGACTTCATGAAAAGACCTTTCTTCTGTGCGTTAAGCGACTGTGTCAGATCGTCCAATTCTTTGATCTGTTTATTGAGTGTCGCTACATCAGACATCAAACCGTCATATCTCTTCTTCTTCTCATCATAATCCTCTATGGCGCGAAGATTTACATTGCCGAGTCTAGACATGATGTTCTCACAGGACCTGATGATGCGCTTGATCTCCTCTTCTGATGGAATAGGTTGTTTTACCTCAATCTTTATCGCTGCGAGTTCCTCGTTCAACTGCCTTATGTTCTCGTTGATGATAGCAATTTGAGCTTCCTGCGACTGCTTTAATCCGGTCTTGGTCTCTATCTTCTCCTGTGTAGAGGTCTTATCTCCATCTAAACGATATCTGTTCTCAATCAATGAATCCTTCTGAATACGGAGATCTTCGATCCCTCCTTCCATCTCCTTCTCTATGGATTTCAAAGCATTGAGCTCGATCTTCAACGATTCCAATTCTTTCTCGTACTTATTGATGATCTCATCATCATCTGATATCTTCTTCAGAACGGATCTCAACTGAATGTCAAGAGATTCCTTCTGCTTGTCAAGTCCTGAGATCTCTGTTTCCAGTCCGGTCCTCTGTGATTCCAGATCAGCAACATCGATCTTCAGCTTGTAGATGTTGTCCCTAACTTTCTGAATCCTCTCCTGGATCTCAGCAGGCGCGATCATTGCGATACGCTCTCTTACATTTGTCCTTTCATTCCTAAGATTCTCGACTACTTCTGAAATGAATGCAAGATCACTCCTTGCCTTATCGAGTTCTTTCTCTGCCGCATTGCATTCATTGCGTTTGATATTGAACTCATCAGACAGAGCTTGCTTTATTTTCTTTAATTCCGATATCTGTGCATTGAGCTGACCCATCTTGGCTTGTGCTCCTATGCCAGATTGAGAGGTCTTACGCATCTCATCGTCCATTGCACGGATGGAGTCCCTGATCTCTTTTAACTGTGCCCTTACGGCATCCAATGATGCATTGGCACCTCTCAATTTAGAACCTGATTCCTCTAATTTATCTTCTGAAGAAGCACCGAACTTCATGATATTCTGAGGATTGATCGTACCTCCGACCATCGCTCCGGATGCTTCGATTAGTTCTCCGCTCTTCGTAACGAGCCTTACTCCGCCCATCATACTGCGAGCATTCGAGATGTTATCGACGACCAGGGTATCCTGAAAAACATACCAGAACGCATTCTGATACTTCACATCATAATCGATGAGATCCGTAGCATAGCCCTCAGTCTGCTTGACGATCATGATCGCTTTTGCCCTTGGCTTCCCTGGGATCATCTTGGTCAGAGGTAAGAAAGTGACTCTTCCTAGCTTCTCTTTCTTCAGGAAATTGATACAATCTGCTGCTACCTGATCATCATTGACGACTATAGCCTGCATCTTACTTCCTGCTGCAACCGCCAATGCGGTCTCGTATACTGAATCTACTGTGGCTAATTCCTGAATAGTTCCATGTATGCCGAGCATCTGTCCCTTGTCACGCAACTCGAGGATCGCAGAAACAGCCGCACTTCCACGGTTCATCCTGTCGGATACTCTCTTTTCAGCCATCAGTTCATTGTACTCTCCGTCCAATCTCCTGATGATCTCCTTGAGCTCGTTCTCCTGTTTCTCATATTCGGCCTCTTTCTTTCTGGTCTCGAGGATCTTTTTGGATAGTTCCTCGGTGGTTCCCATTGGGCCGGCCTCTTGCTTCACCTGTTGTATGTTCCACTCGGCATCCTTGATGTCGAATGCTGCGGATTGTAATCTCTCATCGAGCGATGCCTGCGAACGGTGACTCTCCTCTGCGATCGTCTCTGCTTTAGCGCATCTAACCTGAATATCGTGTTCTTCAGTCTCCTTGGCATCGATATCTATCTCCAATTTCGAAAGATTATTCTGAAGAATAGTGTGTTCTCCGCCATGCTTGGCCATCTCTTCGCTGATGCTCGCACTCTCTGCCTTGGCCTCTTCTAATCTGTTCTGATGCTCTTCCAATTTTATTACGATGTCAGCTAACGATTCTGTGGCAGCTTTACGTTCTATCAGATTGTCATCAATGGATTCCTCGAAGTTGGTCTTAAATCCTATTTGCTCGTCCTTATCTTCGGAAGCACGCTCCACGCGATCCTTCTGAGTTGCAAGCTTGATCTTCGTGCTCTCGATCTTTTCCTTCAACTGTCTATACTCAGGCCCGATCTTCTCAGCGATTTCTTCCTCTTTCGCAATTATTTTCTTCTCATTCTCTTCGTTTTCGAGTTTGAGGGCTCCTTTCTTTAACGTCAGAGCTTCGATCTCTGCAGTAAGAGATGCCATCTGACCGAATGTTGATTCTAGTTTAGATTGTTCTATTTGGAAATGCCTATGGATCAATTGTGCCTTGGCCATCTCGAGATTTGACTGTGTCTCGAGATACTTCTTAGCATCCTCTCTATCTTTTTCCAATTTTTTTATATCGTTCTCTAATTCACCGACAACGATATTGATGCGTTCCAAGTTCGTGACTGCTTCTGTCCTCTCGCCATTAGCCTTATCGAGATCGTCATCATAACTTGAAATACCGGAAATACTATCCAAAACACGCCTTCTTTCCAAATTTCCCATTTGTACAATACGCGTGACATCTCCCTGTTGGACCATATTGTATCCGTCTGCAGATATCCTTGCTTTAGTGAGAAGACCGTCAAACTCAGTGAGTGATGATTTACGGTCATTTATGTAAAAATACGAATTGTAATCTGTTCCGTTATCTGATATCTTAACATAACGTGTGAGTCTGACAACATCATCATCCCACGGCATCAACCTATCCGAATTATCGAATACTAGTGATACTTTTGTAAAACCTGCCTTGGTCTTTGCCTTACCGCCATCAAAAATAAGATCGGTGAGTTTTCCCGCCCTTACCGCTTTAGAACTCTTCGGACCTAGAACGAATAGGATTGCATCTGTTATATTAGATTTCCCAGAACCATTCGGTCCCGTGACTGCCATATATCCTTCCATCAGCGGTATGGTTAATTTACCGCCAAACGACTTGAAATTCTCTAATTCAACTTGCTTTAAGTACACGTTCCACCCCTATGAAGGGCAACGCGAGATTGTCGGCTCGTTATGCATCCCACTGTTCGTAAACGAACACTTATATAATGAGTGCGTAATATTTAAAAACATTCCTGTTTGAAAACAGGTGCTGGCTTTGTTGTTTGAGTATTTTTGATACGTTTTATATTGTATCGATAATCATCCGATCCTTAAAATATATCAAAAATTAAAAGACCCAGATATTAAATGATTTTACATTATCTGAAGCATTTCTTTATCATTTTATTAAATACTCTAATTTGACTCATATATGCTAAGTACCTGGTAAAATTAGCACATGTTTTGATATTCTGTCACTTGAGAGATTCCAACAACTTAGGAATATCCTTCACAGAATCTACAACATAAGTCGGCTTAATATCACTATTCTCGAGATCATTCTTAGATGTCTCTCCGCTTAAAACAAGTATAGATGGTGTCCTTGCATCGAAAGCCATCTTAATATCTGTGTATAAACGATCTCCGACCATCACAACATGGTCCTTCGAAACGTTCATCTCCTTCGCTGCCATTTCGAGCATCAGAAGATTTGGTTTTCCAACAACTTCTGCTTTAACTCCGCCCAGCGATTCAAAAAGCCTTATAAATGGCCCTATATCGACATCGTATGAATTCTCAGTCGGACATACATCATCCGGATGCGTTGCAACAAGTTTCGCACCTGCCAATATATGATGATAGGCCTCATTCAATTTATTATAGGTTATAGTCTTATCAAAAGTCAAATATACAATATCTGGGTCTTTTTCTGATAAGGTAATGCCTGAATCACTTATCTCTTCTGTTACATCTTCTGAAGCAATTGGAAATACCTTCTTCCCAGAATAATTATCCTTAACATATCTTATCGTTGCGATGTTCGATGTTAACACATTCTTCTCCAAAACGTCAAAACCCATCTTTTTCAATTTAGAATAATAAAACGATCTGTTCCTTGAAGAATTATTCGTTAGAAAAACGAAAGGAATTCCTACTTCCTTCAAATAGTCTATGAACTCCACGGCACCTTTTATCAGATTTCCACCTTTATACACAGTACCATCCATATCTATCATGAATCCATAATATTCCATATTATCACTCCAAGAACTCGTTCTTGACCATTTTGATCGTGTCTCTAAGCGCTTGCCTTGCATCCTTACTGTAAATGCAAGCAGCAGGATGATAAGTAGGAATGAAAAGGATATCTTTTCCTTTCACTGATATCCTCTGTTTTGTATTCGCAATATCGTTCATCTTACCTTCATACTGCAGAAGATCCCTACATGCAGACTTCCCCAATCCAATAACAACCTTAGCATCACACAGTTCAGAATCTAAGAACGGCCTACAGGCCTTCATCTCCTCTTCGGTAGGATCCCTGTTATTTGGAGGTCTGCATTTAACAGTATTCGTGATCATAACTTTAGAACGATCAAATCCCTCTTCATGCATGATCTTATCCA
>JALNYB010000010.1 GCA_023230065.1 Candidatus Methanomethylophilaceae archaeon | reverse complement strand
CTATCTGTCAAACTCGGGTTTAACAGAGTATCAATCGAAAATGTAGATGCTGAAAACACACACAATCGAGAAAAGACCTCGAGATTAACTGATAAAACACAGCAGTAACAACTTTGTAAGTACGGATTTAATATTTCAAAACGGTATTTACAGTAGATATGACCCGAGGGACACTAGGTATCATCGCCTGCCCGATGCTCGAAGATGAACTCATATACAATCTCAGAACAGATGTTGAAGAAAAATACATATATCTTGTTAAGACCGATCCTAATGTAAGTATCAAAAGAAAACTTGAAAGATATGGACTCCCCTATCAACTTATCGATGAATACGATCTTAAAAACGGTTTTGATCAGAATCCCAAAAAATTCAACATCGTGATATACATGAATCGTCTCGGCCTTCATGCTGAACCAAAGGAGCTTCGTAAAACCGTTGAAGATCAAATAACGATGTTACAAAGTCATTTTGACGTTCTTGCATTATATTACGGATTGTGCGGAAACGCAGGATGGGACATAACTAAATGGGCCGCAGACAAATTTTCGACCCCTGTAATAGTATTTCGTGATGAAAATGATGGAGTATGTGACGACTGCATAGGTGTTGCTGTCGGCGGAACAAAAAGATACTATGAGCTTAACAAAGCACACACTGGACAATTATACCTTACGCCTGCGATGGCAACTAACTGGAATGATTTCCTGTCATCTTCAGATATGTTCCGGGGAACTGATACTACCGATCATTCAATGATGAGGATGATCCTTGAAATGTGTGGTTATCAATATGCCTTGCAAATAGATACGGGATTGGGCGATAAAAATGAATTCGACAAACTTTCTCAAGATCTTGGAAAAGAAATGAATCTTAAGATCATCCAAGCCGAAGACGGATGGGCAACACTTGGTCCTGCAAATAGAATCTATGCAAATGCCAAAACAAAACTGTCTAAAAAAGACTAATAGATAATTTTATAATAATTTAAGAAGGGTGGGATTCCCACCCTGTTTAATTTTAACGTCTTGCCTTCGGCTTTCCGTAGTTCTTGACCGGTTTGCGATACACATATATCGCAATTATGATCAGGATCACAAGGAAGATACCCATCAGAATGGATACCAACCCATAATTGGATTGACCATTGTAGAAACTATGCTCTGTATCGAGACCCGTAACTATCACAAGAGAATCTTCAGCCGCTACTACCTTGAACACATGTTTTCCATCAGAGAGCGAATCTGTTACCCAATCATATGTGACTGTTACAGAATCTCCTGCAGCTACAGTCACCAGTGTATCGCTATTTTCAAGCTTTACTCCGTCGACATAGAAAAAGACTGTGAAATCGGTGAAGTCAACATTACTGTTGTTGGCCAACGTGATGGACAACGTTATCGGCTTTACCACCGAGATGACCACTGATTTCGTAGATGTTGTTGCACTCCCATCGTTGATAGTCTCTTTGAACACTACAGTAAGCGTATAACTTCCCGCGGTCTCAGGTGCGGTGATGGTCAGTTCTGTCGAAACTCCATTCTTAAGAGTTCCAGAAGACGGTGACACAGCACTAGATTGTGTGGTTCCGCTAGAGTTTGTAAGCTTTGCTGTATATGTGATTTCAAGCGTAGAGAACGAGGAATCACTTTCGAAGAACTTAATTTCGTAAGTCAGAGTTCCCTCTGTTTTTACGACATTGGTTTCTCCTGTGATAGATCCGGTTCCTGCACCGTCAACTTCTGTTGCCATCACGCATATACCTGCGCATGCTGCGAACAACATTGCAAATATCGCTATTATTGCGGTTACTTTTTGCGTACAAACACCCCCCTCTTAGTTCCTGCCCACGCAGTGAAGATTAGAACCAGAACACATAATGCCAACAGGACCCAGAACATTATCGGAACAGTGCTTGCACTGTTGAATATGTTGGTTCCGCTTGCGGACATTGCCGTCTCATCCATGTCAGCCTCCTGTGCGCTCAGCTTCGTGGTTGCTGTGCTTCCGCTTATGGTCACACCGCTGCTGTTCGTAGCTAAGGTCAATCCGTTCGATGATACGGTTATGGTCATTCCAGGAACTACTGACGATGATGCGTCTGAACACATGACCTTCACGTAGATCGTTGTTGTACCATATCCTTTCACATTGTATGATGCCCCATCGCTGTAGATCAGTGATCCATCCTTATTAGAAAGTACATAGACCCACCCTGTAGATATTTCTGTGAATGTTGCGCTTATGGTCACTGACTTCTGGTAACAATCGTTATTCGTGATGGTTATAGCATACTGATATTCGTGACTGTTGACTGCATCCGATGACGCTCCATCAGTACCGCTGATATCCACATATGTTGGAGTTGTCGATGACGAACTGAAACCTGTTCCGTCGAGGAGATAGGTTCCAACTGTGTTTCCAGAAATATCTGTCACTATGACTGATAAGTTCGAATTTCCTGCTCCAACTAGTGTCTTATCATAATATCCTGTAACTAGGACCGTTCCGGTTGCACCAGCCGCGACGACGATCGTATATGTCTTATCCAAGACCCATGCGGATCCGGAAGTAATCACATACGTGTTCGTTGTTGAGCCTGTGTTCTCGATAGTCAATATGAATGATCCGACTCCGTTGGAGAAATTCTGACTGCTTCCTGAAAGCTCTGCGACAACTAGTTCCTGTCCTGTCGTAAGGACCGAGAAATTAGCAACCGCTTCATCAACAACTGCAGATGCGATCATTGAGGTCGTTCCCGTATAGGTGTATGTTACCCTCTTGTCGATGGTCTGTGAAACAACTGCCTTCAGAGTAAGTGCTGTACCTGATGGGACGACTATAGTGAATGATCCATTGGTTATGTCGAATGGTATCGAAACGCTACCGTATGTCACTGTTAGAGTTCCATCTGCCACAACACCAACGTAGCCAGTTATAGTTGCCTTCTCAGATTTCTGCGAGAGATCCAGAGTTACTGCGGATGAAGCATTGTCGATCGATCCGTATGCGATTGTCTCCGTACCTGTGCTACCGCTCTCTGCTTCGAAGTAATAACTGTATCCTTTCTGGACATAGTACACTAGAGAATTGCTAGAATCCTCATAATAGCTTCCTTTTACTCCGTCATCATTCTCGACTGCAGTCACGGTTATCTGATCCAATACAGATGCAGTCAACGTTACAGTTGCAACACTGATTGCATCGATTTCCAAAGCACCGCTCTGTCCTGGATAGACATAGACAGTTCCGTTGTAGTAATAGCCTGTGCTTCCTAACACGATTGCAGTATACTGTCCCGGCATAACTGTTGTGGATCCATTAACTGTGTATTTCACAGTAGAGTCGCTGTATAAAGTTAAAGTCGTTGTATACGGACTTGAAATCGACACGGACTTCACATACTTTGTACTGTCCTTTGCACTGCTGGCACCGAGAGTCCATCCTGTAGACGTACTACTCGATCCAGAAGCAATAGTGGTTGTCTGCGCTTCACAATAGAACGCTGTTGTTTCAAATGCATCTACGCTGATCTTTGCCTCATAACCAGAAGGTACATAGAACAGTGCCTTTCCGCTTGAATTGGTCTTGTAAACGATTGTATACGACGTTCCATCAACATCCAATGTACATTTCATGTCAACGAATGCAATGCCCTTTGTACTGCTAGAAGACATCTGAGTCGTATAATACAGATATCCTGTAAGTGTACGGCCCGCGGACATCTTAAGATCGCCCATGACATCATCTGCAGACACTGTAATGGACTTTAGAAGCGCACTTGCCGACCCGTCATACGCATACAGCGTATAACTTCCTGCAGGAATCATGGCGCTAAACACGCCATCACTATCTGCTGTGAAGATCAACTGTGCACCAGTAGATGTAATGAATGACACTGTACCAGCTGTTACCGCTCCGCTACTGTTCTTCAAGATCCCTGATACTGTATATCCAGTCGAACTTATCATCGATATGCTCGCACCTGTTGATACACCGTAGTACACTGTGCTTCCGCTTACTGCGTATGCTGTATATGTCTCACCATCATATCCTCCACTTGCAGGTACTGCAAAGGATGTGGATGTGGCAGATGAGATTGTGTATCCAAAGGACATCAGCGTTATCAAACTTCCCGAAGGAGCTCCAGATACTGTAATGATTTTAGAATCATAAACAGACAGAGTAGCTGTTTTTGTTCCGCCGCTTGTCACTGTGACTGATGTTGAAGATACTGAAACTTTTCCACCAGATGCCGAAATGCTATATGTTGCTGGAATTACACTGATAGTTGCTGTTCCATCTGATATTGTAGCACTGAATGTAGCACCTGTAGAAGAGTTGGTAGCAATGACAGTACCTGATGTTACTGATTCTCCATACTCATCTGTAACAGTAACCGTTATTGTACCAGATGTTGTGGAGATCTTTGCTCCAGAATTCGTTCCTACGCATGCTGTCAAAGTCGCTGTATTGATTGTTGTTCCATTGGTAGAATATACAGTTGCTGTGTATACATCAGGAACTATATTGGTGAAACTGAACACTCCATTTATAGTTTCAACCTGCGTCGTATATCCTGACGATTTTCCTGTTATCACTACGTATGTATCCTCTGTATACGCATCGTCGCCCACAACAACAGTCCCGCTGAGACTGGTTGCCGCGATAGTCATCGTTGTTGGAATTGATGACGTATCTGTGTATGTTGCAATAATACTTCCAGATTGCGTACCTGTTGCACCGGATGAGAACACCACGCGGTATGCTGTTCCGTCATTGGGCACAGAAATCGAGTATGATCCATCTTCCTTGGTGTATGTAACATTACGAAGAACGTAGTTGGTCACACCACTAGAATCATAGTCTGTATCGACATAGACCGCAACTTGTATTCCAGCTGCCGCGGATGCTCCACTGCCTGTTGTATAGTCAACAACACCAGAATATGTTGTTGTTGAGTCTGTGTTATACTCAAGCATTACGACTCCAGAAAGATAGTTGATTAAACCGCCCTGTGAATTCTGTAATGCGATAGCCTCGTATGCATCCATGTCTTCCCATCCCGAAGATGAGAGTGTTGCATCCTTGTTTGCATTATACGATACATGCCAATAAGCAACTGAATAATTGCTTAAGCCGTATCCAGGCACTGCTTTTAGTGTTCCGTCGCTGAGTGAAAGTGCACTCAAGAATGAAACTGTTGAGCTGTATCCTGCATCTGTCTCTGTAATTCCTATGATTGACTTCCAGAGGAAGGTCTCATACATCGCATCAGTGTACTCCGCATAACCTGTAGAGGTGTTGTATGAGTAGAACTGAGTAGCTGCAGAGTATGAGTTGAGAATATAATCTCCAAAATACGCTATGGTCGAGAAATATGATCCATCCTGGTAATACAGAGGAAGCATGCTTCCATTAACTGAAACGTATGTTATCCTATCTCCTGCTTCACCACAAACCTTGTCATAGAAATCATCTATCTGAGGCTCTGAGAGTTCAGTCGTGATATAGTTCGTCAAGACCAGATATACTGCATTCTCTTCTGTTACATCCGCATCTATGCCGGAATATGTTTTAGAATCCGAAAGAACCTCTTTGACGGCTGTAGATGGGTTGTTGATATATCCTGCTATAGTTGTGTAATCGAGTCCTGCGGCCGTGATCTCCGATGAGAAATTACTGATTCCACCAGCCATCATAATGCGAATCGCTAACACTGCTGTCGCAGATGCACTGCTACTTGACAATAAGACATTGGCTGCAGCCGAAGCACCGCCACCAAGAGTATCCGTAACAGAATCGAATCCGCCTTTATACACTGCATCGTTGGAGTATCCGAAATACGTTACAAGTGCACCGGTTTTCTCCATATCGCTATAGCTTTCCCAAAGTTTATTGACCGAACTTACATCAGTCGTTGAGATTGTATAATCTCCAGTAAAGTATCCATTATCTTTGGCTGTATTTGTAGAAACCCCTGCTTCTACACCGTATGTGAAATTTGGTATGATTATTAACGCTACGATGATAATCACAGCTGCCAATGGAATCGGCTTAAGTGCCTTCCTGAATCCTGCTTTCAATCCATTTCCTTTACAATTGGACAAATAGGATTTGAGGTCCACTGCTCTTATTGTCTTTATGATCACCACTGCAGATGCGACTGCAAACACAGGCCCTGCGATAACTGCATAACCTGTATTATACCAACCAATGCAGAACATTGCAAGGGTCCACCACATTATGAATGTATATTTTCTAGAATCCATGTTCTTACGATAGTTGTAGATCATGTATAGGAACAAAATTAAGGGAAGCCATGCTGTGACCCATCCATAATAATGCGCCATTTCCGAAACTGTTGTATGTGTGGATGAAATGATCGCTTTCATAAGCGACCCTTCATAAATGCTGTTTCCGTAAATTATTGCAGAGAAGAGATCGTGGGCTCCGAAGAACAATATCGCAAAGAATGCGATAACAATCGCTACGATAACCGGAATCATCAATACCCATGGTTTAGACGCTGTCTTGGCAAACAATACTGCCAATGCTACAGCTAAAATTCCAATTATGAATGGTCCCGAAAAGATCTCTGTCCAAAGTCCTGCACCGATGTAATATGGAGCAGAAATTACAATGCCCATTAAAATTACAACGGAATACATTCCAACAGTGAGGGAGACCTCTTTGGATCTGAAACGATCGATAAGTGCCTGGGCTACCATGAAGAAAACCAGCATTAGGAGAATGACCCTGAACTGATTCCATGACAGTGCTATCACTACAAAGAGTATTCCCGTGATGAGCGTGTTTTTCAGAATTGATCTGTCTTTTACAACTGCATTCAAACCTGTGAACCGAGAATCATCACATGCTTCCAGTGCTTTAAGCAGGAAGTATATCATGAATACGAACACGAATGCAATGAATGCATACTCGGTTCCGTTCGAGAATACAGTTGTCATAATCAGGAGCGCAAAGAATGCGTATAAGAGCGCTGACAGGATACCGATATTTTCATCATTGAACATCTTCTTTCCGACAAGATATACCGGATAGCATGTGAGTGCTGCGAAGATCGGTGTTGAGAACGCTAGTACACCTGACGCTGCAGTTGAAGTGGAAACACCGAATAATGAAACAAGTCCTGCGACTCCTGCCAAGATGAAATCCATCAGTGGCGGGTAAACATTTGTTGCTCCGTACGGATAGTTAAGAGCTGAGTCTGTGAACGAGAAAGAACCTGAGATCAAGCTCTCGATAACGTGAACATGACTTGCAGCACCTGACCCGCCGGACAATGCAAAATTGTCACCTGCGGAGACACCGAAAGCAAATACAAACCTTACGACAAATGCCGCAATTATGATTACCAACAGTGATATCAAGCGCCATTGTCTTCTAAACCATCCTTTTCCGTCATCTACTGATGAACGGGTTTCCCCATCTCCTTCGGGGTTGGCTGACTTGATTGCAAATTTGCGCATTCTAAATCTCCATATAGAGTACGGGTTCATGCTTGAATGCGTATTTATAGATTTATAGAATAGCGCGCTATTATAATTATATATTATTAGGCAAACTCACAAAATGGCCCTTATTTCCTCACAGATATTCTTTGCCGTTGCTTCTGGGTCTTCCGATTTGTATATGGACCTTCCAACAATAACATAATCCGCGCCAGCGGATATTGCTGCTGATGCTGAACCGCCTTGTGCACCTATGCCTGGAGACATGATCTTTCTATTACCAATGATCTCACGTATGGCCTTTACTCTTTCCGGACGTGTTGCAGGAGCTATAAAGCCTGCAACTCCGCATTTTACACCCATTCTTGCCATCTCTTCTGCATGTAATGCTGTGAACATCTTTCCACCCGGGTGACTCATCTCCGTAACCGCGTAGATCTCTGCATCTTTACCGGCCGTATTAACAGCTTCAGTAAGTGAATCTTCCCCTGTGAATGCATGAACAATAACAGCGGATGCTCCTCTGGATATTGCATTCTCAACAATAAGGTGAACAGTGTTCGGTATGTCTGCTACCTTGAAATCACAGACTATATCAGTACGTTTAGAAAGTTCTGTGATCATCTCGGGCCCAGCGGATAATACCAATGGCCAATTTATTTTCACTGCATCGATATAGTTCGATACCTTATCTACGATGTCCAAGGCCTTTTTCCTGTCGGTCTCATCCAATGCAAGGATCAAACGGGTGTCTTTCCTCATATGCTCACACAAGTATCTAGTCCCCCAATGTTTATTAAAACATCGCACCAATAACCTCACAGATGAGCTTCAAAAGATACGAATACGGTTCCGCGTCGAACGGCGAATTAGCTGAAGGCTGCAAATATTGTATTCAGGGATCCAAAATGGTCTTACTGGTCACCGGTAAATGCAACACTGGTTGTTTCTACTGTCCTGTTTCCGCCGAAAAGAAAGGAAAGGATGTTGTGTATGCCAATGAACGCAAAGTGACCACACCAGAAGAGATCATCGAAGAAGCGGAATCAATGGATGCAGCAGGCACAGGAATCACAGGAGGAGACCCTCTTACAACAATGGATCGTACGATCAGATGCATCAAACTCTTGAAAAACCGTTTCGGAAAAGAACATCACATTCATCTATACACATCTATGATCGATGCCGAGATGACTGGCGCACTACAGGTGGCAGGATTAGACGAAATAAGATTCCATCCTCCTATGTCCCAGTGGTGTAAAATGAATACTACTGATCTCAAGAAGATAATCGATACGATAGACATCGATGTAGGCATAGAGGTACCTGCAATACCCGGTCATGAAAAAGAATTGGAAGCCCTTATTGATTACGCCACATCTGTGGGAGTAAAATTCATCAACCTGAATGAACTCGAATTCTCTGAAAGTAATTGGGAAATGATGGAAGAACACAATTACAATCTAAAAGATGACTTGTCCTCTTCTATCTTAGGATCAGAAGAAGTTGCCATAAGTCTTATGAAAAAACACAAGAAGGCCCCTATTCATTTTTGTTCCTCGATATTCAAAGATGGCGTTCAACTTAGAAACAGACTTATCCGTCGTGCAGAACACATCGCAAAACCATATGACGTTATTACTAAAGATGGAACCATTCTGAAAGGCATCATCTATTCAGATGATCTTGAAGCCGTAAGAGAACTACTCAACAAAAAATACGAAGTTCCTGATGAACTTATATTCATAGACTCTAGGAATAAACGTATGGAAGTGGCATCTTGGGTTCTTGAAGAACTCGCAGAGAACCTTCCGTTCAAATGTTATATCGTAGAAGAATACTCCACAGTCGACAGATTAGAAGTCGAAAGAACACCTCTTAATTAAACGTCTGGGTCTAATATAAATTTAAAATTGATAAATGGTTTGAAATCTGTTTCGACCACACCGACGCCTAAGCGCCGACATTAGGGGAAGCCTTAATCCACGCTTAAGCTCTGGATTTCGTGATGTCTGTTCACGATATCCCTGGCGATACGTAGATTCTTTCCGGCTTTGCCAATCGCACGTCCCTTGAGCTTGGGGTCCACTGTAATAGTTGCGTGCGTAATGTTTCCGCGTTGTTCGATAACGACCTTCTGAGGATTGTAGATGTGGAAAACATTCTTTACGAACTGTTCGGGATCATCTGAATACTCAACGACCTGAATATTCTTTCCGGTCTTTTCCTTGAGCTTTATGACATGTTCCCCTTTCTTTCCAACTGCTATATTTCCTTGTCCTTTTTCGACCACAAACACAAGTTTATCATCTGCATCCATACAATCTATGGCATTAGTCCTTGTAATGGCCTCGAACAGTGAGATATACCTGAGTGTGTCCTCGGTAAGTACGATATCCGCTGACATGTTCCTCACAACGTTAAGATGTTAGAGGTACCTTTGTCAATGACTGCAAGCGCAGACACCGAGAATGGTTTACCGCAAAGAGCACCCAACTCCATGTTGTTACCCTCAAAGACATGAACCTTCACATCGATGGAGCCTGCCAGTACTTGACTGGGACAGTTCCTCGACAGGATGATCATTTTAGCTTTTCCTGTTTTGATCGCTTTTTCTGTCTGTTCTACGCCGAACTCTACCCTACCGGTAGTAATTGCGGCTTTCAATGCTCTGCTTATATCAACTTTTTCTTCGCTCATTCATCTTCCCCCTTTTTCTTGGGTGTGTAGATAAGGTTTACTGCACCAGTTCCTAATGTCACCGGCTGACCTACTATAATGTTCTCTGTTACTCCTTCGAGGTGATCCACCTCTCCTACCATTGCGGCATGTAACAAATGCGCCGCGGTGATCTCGAAAGCCGCTCTCGCGAGAACGGATGACTTCTTTCCCGATACACCGTGTCTTCCAATGGCCTTCACATAACCATCATTGGTCATAAGATCGGCCACAAGCATGATGTGTCTGATATCTACGTCAAGACCTGCTTCTCCCAGAGTTCCCATCGCTTCGTGGATGACCGAATTCCTTGCGGCCTCGATTCCCAAAACGTCTGCAACTTCCAAGATACTATTGGTCATGACACGATCGGCGTTAACACCATCAATCTTCAGTACTTCTTTCAAATTGCTGCCTTCGGTGATGATCTTCCAACTTCCTTCTGTCTTGCTGAGAACGGCCCTTACAATACCATCGATTCCTTTGATCTTGGCATTCTTGATTGCGTCATACATCGACTGAAGTTTTTTGAATGATGCCTCATCAGATGTTATCATGATGTCGAATCCCTGAATCTCGACCATGCCGCGGACAGCTTTCACTTTATTCAGCTTTTCCACGATATCCTCGAGTGTTATGCCACGGACCTCCATCTTACGTACATCCGGAATGACGATCAATCTCATGTTGGTGATGTCTGTCTCAACAGCAGCTAAATCCAACAAAGATGTCACTTCGATTTCAGATGCTACGTGACGTGCAACACTCTCATCCTCAGCGGCAATTCCGATAAGCGGAATCTCCATCGAAGGAGTACTAGGTACACGTCTTGCATCAACTATCTCGATAAGTCTAGGAAGACCCTGAGTAACATTGATGTTTGCAACTCCAGCATAGTGGAAGGTACGCATGTTCATCTGTGTACCTGGCTCTCCTAAAGAATGCGCTGCCATTACTCCTGCAGACTCGTTCTGGTCCATCAGATGTGCTGTATACATCCTGTTGGCTACAACTATGAGTTTCTCGCAGATCTCATCGCTGAGATCCGCATTCTCGATAGCAGTGGAGATATCGCAAATAATCTTCAGAGAAAGAGGCTTGTTGAGTTTTTCTGCCATCTCTTTCAATTTGGCTTCCGTAGGAGACAGAACGTGCTCGTGGAATATCTCTTCCATTGGCTCCACTTTTACTTCTTCAACCGCCTTCTTCGCCTTTGTCGCTGTTGTCTTGCGGGCAACATGCTTTCCCACTTTGGTGAGGATCGATTCGGCTTCCTCTTCAGAAAGCCCTATCTCGACCAATTCCTCCGAACCTGATGCACTGATGGCACTCAAGGTATTGAATTTGGTTAACAGAAGTTCTGCAACTTCCGCACTTATATCTCTGCTGATCAACGCTTTCAGAGTATCTTTCTTAGCCATTATCACTCACCTCCGCTCTCAAAGTCAGTATCGAGGTCTTCGAATTCTCCTGCTTCGCCCTCTCCACCATCTTCCTCGGTGTATTCCATCTCGTCCTTCTCGCGTGCTCCATAATCGTCTCCCACATCATGGTCATCGATCTTGAGCATGTGATCTGCTTCGTCTCCGAATATTTCTGCGAACAGATCGTCGAGGTCTATTGCTTTTCCTCTAACGGTCCTTGATGGATCCACTCCATCCTCTCCGTACTTGAACTGAATAACAGTTCCGATAGTATTCCTGACAGTACCATCAGAAGTAAGTTTGAGATCCTCAAGAGCTGAAACGAGTCTTCTCTGCATGTATCCTGATCTTGATGTCCTGACTGCAGTATCGACTAGACCTTCCCTTCCTCCCATTGCATGGAAGAAGAATTCGGTCGGGGTCAATCCTGATTTGTATGAATTCGAGCAGAATCCTCTGGCATATGCCCCGAGATCTCCTTTGTGGAAATGAGGAAGCGTTCTGTTCCAGTATCCTCTGGACAATCTCTCACCACGAACTGCCTGCTGTCCGACACAACCAGCCATCTGAGACAAGTTGAGCATAGAACCACGAGCTCCGGCCTTTGCCATAATAACTGCTGGATTGGACATACCTAGGTGCTTTCCTGCAACACGTCCTGCTTCATCACGAGCCTGCCCCAAAACCTTCATGACCTCCACTTCGAGTGTTTCTCTGAGTGAACGTCCAGGCATCTGATCAAGTGTTCCATCTTGGAATGACTCAACGAGCTGTGACACTTTATTGATACATTCCTGGTTGAAGTTGGCTATCTGAAGTTGTGCCTCTTCTGGAATATCCTCATCACCGATACCGGTGCTGAATCCGTGATTCATAAGTGCTCCCAATGCGAGTCTTGTGACCTGATTGAGGAACTGACATGCACGATCTGATCCGTAATCACGGGCAATACGGTCAAGGATCTTTCCTTTGCTGTTTCCGATTCCTTTAACATCGATGGTTCCACAAAGGAGCTGCCCCTCGCGGATCTTGACATACGAATCGAATTCACAGTTCTCTTTCTTACAAACATTACAGTTCTGACAAATGTTTGCCTTGAATGTTGTGCGGAAATCTCCGGGGAGCACGATGGAGAACAATTGTCTTCCGGTCCAGTACTCCTCTCCTTTCTCATCTTTGAATGGTTCAGGTATCTCTATGTCTGGTAATTTAGAAAGAATATTCATTGCCTCGAATCTATCGAAATGAGGATTGTTGTGGGTAAGGAAATATGCTCCGGTGATATGATCGTGGATCGCACCGATGATAGGTCCTCCATACCTTGGTGAAAGGATGTTCTCCTGAACCTGCATGAGTATGCGAGCCTCGGCACGTGCTTCATCAGACTGAAGAACGTGTAAGTTCATCTCATCACCATCGAAATCTGCATTGTATGGTGGACAATCACATAAGTTGAACCTGAATGTACGTCCTTCCATGATTTTTACGCGATGTGCCATCATTGACATTCTATGAAGCGAAGGCTGTCTGTTGAATAGAACGACATCTCCGTCTACAAGTTGTCTCTCCACGGTATAATCGAGTTCGAGATTCTCTGCGACCTCTTCTGCATTGCGCGCTGTGACCCTAATCCTTCTTCCATCGGAACGAATGACGTAGTTGACTCCAGGAAGATATGGTTCGCCTTCCTTCGATTCCGGCCCGCGTGCAACCATTTCCTTGATCTTCTCGATGTTATGCTCATGAACATGCACTGGCACTGTCAATTCCCTTGCTGCTGCGATAGGTACTCCGACATCGTTGATAGATAACAATGGATCTGGCGATATAACTGTACGTGCAGAGAAATTAACACGCTTTCCGGATAAATTGGATCTGAAACGTCCCTCTTTACCCTTGAGCCTCTGTGCAAGTGTCTTCAGAGGACGCCCGGATCTGTGCCTTGCAGGCGGGATACCAGATGTCTGATTATCGAAATACGTTGTTACATGATATTGCAATAGTTCCCAAAGATCCTCGACGATCAACTGCGGTGCTCCTGCATCACGATTCTCTCTTAGCCTCTGGTTGATCCTGAGAACATCCACAAGTTTATGGGTCAGATCATCTTCGCTTCTGTCTCCGGAATCGAGAGTGATCGAAGGCCTTACTGTAACTGGCGGAACTGCTAGAGCTGTGAGGACCATCCATTCGGGTCTGCATGTTGCAGGGTCCATTCCCAATGTCTTAAGATCATCGTCTGTGATACGCTCGAGTCTCTCACGAACTTCCTTAGGAGTGAGTTTATGATTATCATCGACTTCCCTGAATGTGGTAGGCTTATCCAATTTGATCTTGATCTGCTCTGCACCGCAATAAGGACATACACCTTTAGTGGATGCATCCTTTGCAGTGTCTTTGGAGAAATTCTTGACATCAATGGTTCCTCCTCCGAGCTCTTTCATCTCATCCATATCATTCATACGGACTGCGATTTGATCCGCAGTAAGCATGAGCCTTCCACAACTGCGACAAGTACTCTCCAACATCATTTTGATGTCTTTGATGAATCCTACATGAATGACCGGCATAGCGAGGTCTATATGTCCGAAATGTCCGGGACATTCATCGACCTTACATCCACAGGTCTTACAGCGGAGTCCTGGTTCGATGACTCCCATATGTGGGTCCATCAAACCCATTTCGATAGGATATCCTTCATCGTCATAGGTATCAGCCGTAATGATCTTGGTAGCTGACATCTTTCTGATCTCCTCCGGCGAAACGCAGGAGAATTTAATCGATCCGATCTTCTTCGTAATTCCTCTCATCATGTTAAGTCCTCCAACTGGAGTCTCATAGCAACACCAAGAGACAATAATTCATCCATAAGCAGTTTGAAAGCGTATGATGTCTGAACAAGATAGATGCTTGCGTTGTTCTTACAAACCGGGCAATACAACGAACCGTGCCTATCCATGATGGCTATGTGTCCACAACGTGGATTTCCACAGATATACTGCTGAGTTCCATCGGACTCATCGAGCAAACGATCTTTGATGACCATTGCTGCACCGTGACCGATCAAACAATCACGTTCCATCTCACCGAATCTTAGACCTCCCTGTCTGGAACGTCCCTCGGTTGGCTGTCTTGTAAGGATCTGGACAGGTCCTCTTGAACGAACATGCATCTTACCGCTGACCATGTGGTGCAGTTTCTCGTAGAAGATAACTCCGGTATAGACCTCTGTCTGGATCATGCGTCCGGTCCTTCCATCGTACATGACCTCTTTACCATTGTTGCTGAATCCGTTCCTGACCAATCCGTCACGAATGGATTCCTCGTTCTCTCCTGAGAAGGCTGTACCATCAATGATACGACCTTCCATTGAACCGACCTTACCGGCTATCATTTCAAGAACGTGACCGATGGTCATACGAGATGGGATACCATGAGGGTTAACAACGAGGTCGGGTGTGACTCCTTCTGCTGTGAAGGGCATGTCGCACTGATCTACCAGTCTTCCTACGACTCCTTTCTGACCAAATCTAGAACAGAATTTATCGCCGAGCTCGGGTATTCTCTCATCTCTCACTTTCACACGCACAAGTCTGGACCCGTTCTCAGATTCAGTAACCATCACTGAATCCACGTATCCTTTCTCTCCGGGCCTTACAGTAACTGATGTTTCCCTTCTCTTCTGAGGAGTCAGGAAATCTGTTTCCTCTTCGAGGAACCTGGGAGGTGACGTCTTTCCAACGAGAACATCTGAACCGGTAACTGCGGACTCAGGGGAGATCAGACCATCTTCACCGAGTGATGCATATGCAAGATCTGCACGAGCGCCCATTATATCCGGAGATGGTATCTCAAAATGATCTTCCTGTCCTCCGGGATAACGACGTTCTTCTGAACGGTATGATCTCAAGAATGTAGATCTTCCGAGTCCTCTCTCGACCGAGCTCTTGTTCATTACAAGGGCATCTTCGATGTTATATCCATGGTAAGAAAGAACTGCGATACAGAAATTCTGTCCTGCAGGCCTATGATTGTATCCCATGAATTCCATTGTCTGGGTCTGTACCATTGGGACTTGCGGATAATGCATAATATGTCCTCTGGTGTCAGGCCTAATACGGTAATTTGCGGCAGGTATTCCCAATGCCTGTTTTGCCATTCCAGCTCCCATTGTTACACGGGGTGCTGAATTATGTTCAGGATATGGAACAATACCGGCTGCAACTCCTAAGATGACCATTGGATCGATCTCCATGTGAGTGTATTCCCGGGTGATCTTTGAGGGCACAGTCATGTCCTCGCCACACCATTTACACTTGAGGACAACGTCCTCCTCCTTTCCAGGATTCATCCAATCTGCATCTGTCACTGAAAGTGCATGACCACAATGCTCACATCTCTTGGGTGTATCATATGCATCTACGAGAACGAGTGCATCCTCTTCCTCTTCTGCATCGATCCATTCAACGATTCCCTCGCGGAACAAATCGTTCCATGAGACCCTGCCTTCGCGGATTCCCTCGATGTGCTTCCTCGTTATCATCGTCTTTCCATCTTTCAAAACCATAAGTGGACGTCTGAGACGACCTTCATCACAGTTGATGATGACTTCTTTCATCTCTTCATCATTACGGATGTTGATACATCCAGAAATGAGACCATATCTCCTGCGGTCCCTGATTTCAGAAACGAGCTTTGCTGCGTCTTTGTAAGTTCCTACAAGATCTCCGTTCACGTATACACGGGTGCCTTCTTCTTTAACGGATCCCAATCCAAGCTCTTTGAGCATCCATTTGATATCTCCCTCGGGGAATCCCTCTGATACATCAATAATCAATGCGGCATTTTTAACCAGACCGCAATTCTGACCTTCTGGAGTCTCGGACGGACAAAGTCTTCCCCACTGTGTGGGATGCAGATCACGAGCTTCGAAATGAGGCTGACTTCTTGTCAGGGATGATGTTATTCTTCTTAAGTGCGACATTGCAGACATATTTGATGTCCTGTCAAGAAGCTGCGATACTCCTGCGCGTCCTCCGACCCAGTTTCCTGTTGCCAGAGCGTGCAATAATTTGTGTGTAAGTAAATCAGGTCTGATAGAAGACGAAATGTTGAATTCTGTTTTCTTTCTTCCCCAGTTCCTCTCGAGCTGATACTTCAGATCCTTCATAAGACTGCTGAAACTTGTTCTGAAAAGATCTTCCATGAGGTCGCCTGAGAGTTTTAATCTTTTGTTGGCGTAATGATCCTTATCATCCTCTTTCCTTTTCTTGAGTGAAAGTTCAAGGACCGAACGTGCTATACGTCCAAGGAAAATCGCCTTTTTCATACGGTCTGCCTCGGTATCTCCGAGATGAGGCAAGAGTGAACGATCCAGAATACTCTCGACCTTCTTTGTCCTATACTCTTTTGCCTGACCTGCTGCAAAGTTCCTCTCGAGAAAGAGAATTGCATCCTCTTTGGTATGATAACCGTTAGGAGGGAAATTCTTCTTGTCTAGAGACATCTCGATGTTAGCATAGACGATGTTCGCCATTGCCTCATCAGACACTATTGTGTCATATATCTCAGCATCTGATTCCATTCCCAATGCTTTCATCAATGCGATTAGCGGGATAGAGCCAGAAGCAACTGGGACAGAGACCATTACCATTCCGTCTTTCTTCTTTTCAACGAGTGTAAGTGCACGATATCCATCTTTCTGAGAGAACACCTTTGCGATTTCTACCGCCGCACCATATTTCTCGTTGTATTCGACCATTACTCTGTTAGGGGCAAGGTCTTCAAGTGTTATAAGAGCCCTTTCAGTTCCGCCGATAATAAAATATCCTCCGGGTTCTCTGGGGTCTTCTTTCTGTTTTACAAGTTCTTGATTGTATTCTTCCATGGAGAGTTTGTGATCAAGATGCTCTTCGAGAACATTCTTATTGAGATTGCATCCTCTTGATTTGACCATCATCGGAAGGTCTCCCACGTGAACCCATTTCTCACCCTCGGGAATCTCTTTCTCAACTCCATCCTCAAATACATCAAAATGTACAAATACAGGTGAAAGGTAGTTTAAATTTCTAAGTCTGGCTTCCATCGGAGCAAGCTCATGACTGTATCCGTTGGCTTCCATTACTTTTGGCTCGTCTATCCTTACAGTAGACTTTGCCTGAGGGTCTATATTTCCAACCTCATCTCTCTTTCTGCCGATGTGAATTTCAATATTCCTTCCACCGGTCCTTTCAGGGTCCAGCTTAATAACGCCGTGCTCCGCGTCATCTGTCGGAACTCTAATGTCATCAACAATCCTTTGCATTCTGCTGTTAGGGTTGGATGCGGTCGCCAAAAAGTCATCGAACGATGAGATATGGTGATTCACAATGCTCCTATCGGCGAAATATAATTTAACTAAGTCCCTCAAAAAAATCACCCTTTAGTTACGAGCCTATAGGCTACGAACTCCTGTGCTGTTTCGCTTTTTCTGACAATTTTAACAATACGTCCCTCCGCGATAGGTCCGTATATGCTCTCGAGCACCTTGATGCCCGCGTCAGTGTTTCTGATTTTTGGAAGCTGGTCGCGCGTCATTCCCATTTGCTTGAGAATTGTGTCCGCCTCTTCTTCCGTCAAGAGGTGGTGCTCAGGCACTAATACATGCTTGAGTACATTGAACGAGATGTTGTCTGATACCAAATGATTCACCTGCTAGTAGCCCGCTCCCGGTCAGCGGGAAATATATTTAAGAAATACGCTTGTCGTCATTCCATTCCTCATACTTGATCCGCCGTCGATCGCTCATGAAGACAATCAGCGGGCCTGAAGGGATTCGAACCCTTGACCACCTGATTAAAAGTCAGATGCTCTACCTAGCTGAGCTACAGGCCCTTGGATATCTTAAAGCTTGTATTTGCGCAGGAACCATTCTTTGTATATAATACCTCCCACGGTTCTCCATTAAGAACGAGAGATACAAGCCTTCTGAAACACAGTTATACAGAAGTCATTGATAATCCCATCGGTCAGAATGTATCAAATAGCCTTGATTTCATCTTTGTTTTGTGGAAAAATTCTTAGAACTCAAAGTTGCCATGGCAAAACGGCAATCTGAGGCAGGTTACGGCAGAGCAAGGATGGATTCTGCATCCCGTTCAACACTAGGTATAGACCTAGGCGATGTAGTTGAGATCATCGGAAAAAAATCTGTCGTAGCAAAAGTCTTCAAAGGCGACCTCGAAGACGAAAATTCCAAAATCATACGTATTGACGGACTTACGAGAACAAGTGCAGGCGTAAGCATCGATGAAACTGTAAAGATCCGTAAATGTCTACCTGTCCGAGCCGAAAAAATAACATTGGCACCGAATATTCCAGATGGAAAGATCATCAAATTCGAAGAAGGGATAGAAAATGTATTTCGCAACGGATTGATGGGACGTCCTCTCATCAAAGACATAGATATTATCATACCTAACATCGCACTGATGGGGAATCGTTCTACATTTTCAGTAATATCTACCATTCCAACTGGACCAGTCACTGTTGGAATAGATACGGAAATAATCCTCAAAGAAGAACCCGCACATGCCGAAACAGAAAAATACACTGGTCAAACCACATACGATGATATCGGTGGTCTTGACGAAGAATTGAAAAGAATCAGAGAAATGATCGAACTACCTCTTAAACATCCAGAACTGTTCGATCGTATGGGTATCTCCGCACCCAGAGGTGTTCTGTTATACGGACCACCTGGTACCGGAAAGACACTTCTAGCAGAGGCAGTAGCAAATGAGTCGGGTGCATCTATATTCACCGTCCGCGGACCTGAAATCATGGGTCGCTATTACGGTCAAAGCGAAGAAAGACTCAGAGAAATATTCAAGAATGCTCAGGACAATGCTCCGAGCGTCATTTTCCTTGATGAAATAGACTCGATAGCACCCAGTCGCGATACAGTCTACGGAGAAGTAGAAAGACGCGTTGTCGCCCAACTCCTGACACTCATGGATGGAATGGGCGGAAGAGGTAATGTCATTGTTATTGGTGCCACCAATAGAGAAGATGCTGTAGACCCTGCACTAAGAAGGCCCGGAAGATTTGACAGAGAGATAGAAATAGGCGTTCCTGGAATATCAGGACGTAAAGACATATTAGAAGTTCACACTCGGGACATGCCTCTTGCCGAAGATGTTGACATTGAGAAACTATCAAGACTCACCCAGGGATTCGTAGGCGCAGACCTCGCATCATTAGCCAGAGAATCAGTCATGAAATGCCTGAGCAGATATATTCCGCAACTTGATCTCGACAGACCTATTCCGCAAACCGCACTTGAGGCCATGAAAGTATCGATGGAAGATTTTACCAACGCATTATCTGATATAGAACCAAGCGGAATGAAAGAAGTATTCGTTGAAATACCTAAAGTGACATGGAATGATATAGGCGGATTAGATGATATTAAAAAAGAGATCACTGAGGTGTTCGTCCCGACAGAAGATCATAAAGCTTTTGAAAAACTTGGTATAAAACCAGGAAATGCAATATTGCTTTATGGACCCCCTGGTACCGGAAAGACCCTTATAGCCAAAGCCGTAGCTAACGAATCAGGAGCTAATTTCATATCGATAAGCGGTCCTGAAATAGCCAGTAAATGGATGGGAGAATCAGAACAGGCCATCAGAAAGATATTCAAAAAAGCCAAACAGATGTCTCCGTGCATTATTTTCTTTGACGAGATAGATTCTATTGCACCTAAACGCGGAAACGGAGACTCCCAAGCCTGGGAACGGGTTGTTGCCCAATTACTTACGGCCATGGACGGCATAGAATCTCTTAATCATGTTATGATAATGGCAGCCACAAACCGTCCTGATATGCTCGACCCTGCACTTTTAAGACCAGGAAGAATGGACCGTATGATCCATATCGGAAAACCAGATTACAATGCACGTCTGAGCATCCTAAACGTCCATACTAGGAACATGCCTATAAAGGACATAGATCTGGAAGAAATCGCAAAAGAGACGGATGGATTTGTAGGCGCTGACATAGAAGCACTCTGCAGAGAAGCTGGACTTTTAGCATACCATGAAAATAACAATGCAGAATTTATTGAAAACAGGCATTTTAAAGCCGCCCTTCAGATCATAAGACCATCTGTTGACGAAGAAACATTCAAAAACTACGAATCGATTGGCAGAGAGATCAGAAAACGCAAGACTGGCTGGAATAACATTCCATTTTATGGGTGATCACTGTGGAAAGCAAGATGTTTACGAAAGAATTGATTGAGAAACCAGTTGAAACGGTAACAGGCCGCGACATCGGAATACTGAAGGATTTTGTAATTGACACGGAGACAGCTAAAATAAAATATCTTCTGGTAGCCTCCGAAGGATCCGTCATGAATACATCTCAGAAAATAGACGACAAAGGAAGACTTGTCATTGAAACAGACAGACTAAGAGTTGAGAATAACAAGATAATCATCAATTGAGGTCCTTTGTCATATATGGTGCCCTCAGTTCATATCCATGGGCTTCATAGTACTTCCTGACTCCAACACCACTTGTTATCCTGATGTGCGTTTTCCCATCGAGTTTAGCAAAACGCTCGGCTTCGGCCAGCAATTGTTTTCCAAAACCTCTATGCTGCCAATCTTCACCATCAACACCTATGGCCGCAATCTTTCCGAATACTTTCAATTCTCTAATAGTCGCAGTATCTGTTGAATCCGTTCTCAAACGCACGTATCCAATGACTGCATCCTCATATTCCAATGAGATGAATCTTTCCTTTCCGGAGCTGGCTTCATACTCTAGTAACTTCTGTTGGATCGATCCGAGTTCTTTCAGAACCGTATCGGTATGACCAACCTCCCTGCATCTGATGCACCTGCATGCCCTACCGGTGTTAGCCATATGATCCTGCACCAACTGACGAATATTGCTTTTCAGAATACCGGCCGATATCTGAGGAACTGGTATATCCCTCTGAATACGCTGAATCCTCACATATTCAGGAACTATTTCCTTCATCTTAGAAAGAAGCTCCACTGCAGTATCAACATCCAGCGGAGTATATTCGCCTCTCTTCCACATATCATACAGTTTTGTTCCTTCAATCACCAATGTAGGATAGAATTTGAGCATATCAGGACGGAAATCAGGGTCCTCGAATATGCGTTTAAAACATTCGAGATCCTTCTCAGGCGATGAACCAGGAAGCCCGGGCATAATATGATAGCATATCTTCAATCCGTGATCTTTACATGCTTTGGTAGAATCACGAATTGCAGCAATCCCGTGTCCACGTTCAACACCTGCAAGGATATCGTCATCCAGAATCTGAACACCTAGTTCAACCCTCGTAGCACCCAGTTCCATGGCGGCTTCGATCTGCTCACTCATGAAGACGTCTGGACGCGTCTCTACCGTAAGGCCGACGCACCTGTGTTCTGCAGTCTCATTCTTGATCTGAGCTGTCTCCAAGTCATCAGAAACACTGCCATTCATTGAATCAAAACAACGGCGGACAAACCATTCTTGATATGCCCTGTCCCTTGATGTGAATGTCCCGCCCATTATGATCAGATCGATTTTGTCGGTCTTGTGACCTATGGCCGTAAGCTGCTGTATCCTATCTGTAACCTGATCGAACGGATCGAACGCATTCCGCTCCGCACGTCTAGCAGCCGGTTCCTTTCCGGTATAGGACTGAGGTGAACCGTTATCCACTCCTCCGGGACAATACGCACATTTTCCATGAGGACAAGGATAAGGAGATGTCATAACAGCTACAACGGCAACTCCGCTACCTGTTCTCATGGGTTTTTTTATAAGAAACGGTTCCAATAATTTCCTATCCTCAGGCTGAACATCAGCTAGGATCTCAGAATTTGCAGGAACGTTCTCTATACCGAGCCGTCCGCACAACTTTATCTTAAAACTTTGTAATTGATCACGGTCGCGGATCTCTCCGGTTTTAACCGCATCTATCATAAGACGATTGAACTCAGATACCATTAGACCAACCGCAAAAATCAATCATTCTCCAATTTTATCAACGATTGGAAGTGTTCTACAGTTTTCTTATAGTTCTCCATGGCCATGTTAACATTGGCCTCTGTAAAACTCCAGGCTTTAATAAGATCCCCATATCTGATACGATATCCCTTTCTGGCCATACCATCAAATTCCACATCTATACTCTCTAAAAGATCCATCGACTTAAGCTTGTTGATATGACGGTAAATAGTGGGTTTAGTTGTTTCAAGTAAAGCTGCCAACTCTTCCACAGCCCATGCTTTAGTCATATTTCCCATGAAATATTCCATGAAAAGACGGTATGGAACACTTTCCCTAACCGTGGTAGCAGATGTCTTCGGATCATATCCTTTGGGAATATAACCTATCTGGACAAGAAATGTTTCAGCCACAACATCCACGTCATGTACTGCATTCATGGGGGTGTTGCTGACAACTTGTAATTCAAACAGTATAACATCTCCGTGTTATACACAAGAATGAGTTAAGGTGGTATTTTAATTTATTCGGCTCTGTCATTTTTTTAATCGCTGAGAACGACTCTATTTTCATAAAAAACCAAAACCTTGCTCAAACAAGACCTTTTACAACTTCCAATGCTTTCAATACGCTTCCCAAAGGCATGACAGGTGAAACGGGAATTGAAATGATCTTTTCCACAGTAGGTGCAATGATAGGCGCACACACAATAGCTAAAGCTCCGTCGCGCTCTGCACGAACAGCTGCTATGATTGCATCTTCCACAGTTGCGATGACATATTCTTTGATATTGATTTTCACTCCCTCGACCTCCATAGTCTTAGGAAGTGCTTCCATGAATGTAGAAGAAGCTATTACAGCTACAAATTTTTCTGAATTCACTCTGTACAATGTATTGAGAGCCTTGATTATCTGACGTACTGTCCTCAGATTGGGCTCTCTTTTTTCTTCGAGGATTTTATACATGGTACTCTGGGAGATACCAGAGATGTGACAAAATTCGCTTAATGATAATTCTAACTCTTCATCTAGAATATTTCTGAAGGATTTCTGAAATCCACCCTCTTCTCTAAGCATGCTTGCGATAAGATCTGTAACTGTCATTTCAAACTCTTAACATATTCAGCCGCAGACAAACCTGCTACAGCCCCCTGACCTATGGCCTTTGCAACCTGCCAAGGCTTTCCAGCTATGTCGCCGCAAGCAAATACACCTTTTACAGATGTTTCACAATTCTCGTTTACTTTTATAGTATCATCTATATCAGGCGTTATATCAAGATCCATAGCAAGGTCTCCAGATGATTTTCCTCCGAGCTCTATGAATACTCCGTCCACTTTGATCTCTTTTCCGTCATCGATCATAATAGACTCTACAGCCTTCGAGCCTTTGATCTGAAGAAGCTTGGCCTCGATTATCTCTACGCCGGCAGTTCTTGCCTTTGTCTCCAACGCCTTATCCGCATCGATGGTTTCAGAAACCCAATACACCTTCTTTGCGTACTTTGTCATAAGCTCAGCAGACATTGCTGCCTCGGATTCACTCCCTATTATCGCTACTATCATGCCTTTGTAGAAATTACAATCACATGATGCACAATAGCTTACACCCTTACCGAAAAATTCCTTCTCCCCTGGAACTCCCAATTTCACCCTTGCTATTCCTGTAGCTAAAATAATTGCTTTGGAGTATATCTTTTCACCTGATTCTGTGATTATATGAAATGTATCTCCATCAATTGCCATTGAGACCACGTTCTGCAAGATCACTGTACAGCCGAATCTCTTCACCTGTTCCACACCGATGTTAAGAAGATCTCCCCCCTTCACTATCTTTTCCAATCCGAAAAGATTCTCAATGTGAGCTTCCATCATAGCACTGTTGGATGGCTTTCCCACCAGTACTGTATTCACTTTCTTCCTGGAAGCGTGTATGGCTGCCTGGATGCCGGCCGGACCGGCACCTATTATCAATATATCAGTTTCCATTTCAAAGATCTTCGACGTATTTTATTACTTCTGCTTTAGATCTGAGTCCTACGAGAGGTTCTAGAAGAACCTTATTCTTGAATATCAGAAGTGTGGGGATAGCTCTAATGCTAAATCTTGCTGAGACCGCTTCGTTGTTATCAACATTGAGTTTTGCAACACCTGCTTTTCCTGCAAGATCGACCGCAACCTCTTCCATGATCGGACCCATTTTTCTGCATGGACCGCACCACGGTGCCCAACAGTCGATGATCGCGATGGGGTTCTCTTCTATGAATTTATCAAATGTGGCTTCTGTGAGTTCTGTTACCATTGTTTTCACCCTTCCTACTTTCTAAGACCATATCATTATATGTAGTTAAATAAGTTTAGAGTCGACGGATCTTTGAAATCCGGATGTGCTTCCATGCTTGAAACAGCCGATAATCTAAAAGGTCTCGAGATTTATACACCAAACGGTGTATTCGTCGGCGTGGTGGACGAAATCATCTTGAACGTCTCTGAAATGAAAGCTGAAAGCCTTTTTGTAAATTCAGCGAACCCTGCACTTGTCGATGATAATGTATCTATAGCCATACCTATGAGATGGGTACAAAGTGTTGGGGACATAATAATTCTAAATGCTTTCCCTGAAAGAGTGAACAAACCCGTCAAAGAGTGACACCCTTCAACTTCGGATATTCGCCGATTATGTCCGAAATGATATCAAGATCCATTCCATAAAGTTTCGATAATTCCCAATGAAGCGCCTCTATACGATCTGCGCCACGATCTGCGCCCCTAAATCTCAATTTATCAACAGAATGATCATGAGTAACAACCTTGTTATCACTTACAAGATTGTCTGCGTGGGCGACCATCTTCTCCTCGAGTGTCTTTGGCATGTAATCTCCTGGTGGAAGACCCAATTCCCTAACGTCCTGAGCATCTAGTCCCGCGCCTGTATGTTTTCTGATGATTTCTACAAGCATAGGCGAAAGATCCAACTTTTCTGCTATCTCTGCACCGACCATTGCATGCATTATGGAATGATCGGTAGAACGTCCGATATCGTGAAGCAAAGCTCCTGCGATGACTAGGTCTTTGTTAGCATTCCTAATCCCATTTAACATCTCTTCAGCGACAGCCCTTACAGTACAGCAATGAATAACAACGCGCTTCTTACAGCCCGCGTCATAAAGGATATCGATACATTCAAGATCATTCGGAATTCTTGCTGACAACGGTCTTCCCTCTCTCGTTTGGTATGACTGTCATTTTTCCGCCTTCACGATCCGCATACAGGGCCTTACCTTCTGTGAAACGATCCATGAATATTGCTAAAGCTGCGATTTCAGAATGTGGTTGATTTCCTACTGAAACATTGAAATCTGCACGCTCATAGACCTCCGGTGGAACTTTCTCAGCTCCAATGATGATCATTATATTCTCATCTTTCGGAATCTTAGGTAACGCCTCATCGATCCTCTGACCATACATGGTCAAATGAACTACTTTTCCATTGAAATCCTTAGTGGCATCCTGCCATTTGACTCCGGTATGAATTGTGTAGTCTCCACCGAACCTATCAACAACGCTTCTTATGTTCTCTTCAAGAACATCGTCTTTAGTATCCACGTAGATGCCTTTTGCACCTAATGCTCTGGACGACAAGGCCACATGGGTAGTTACGCGTTTATCTCTTTGAGGACGATGTCCGATACGCATTATCCATATATCTGCCATCTTACTCTTCTCTGATAAGTTCGATTCTGTGTCCGCGATAATCCATTTTCACAGATCTGCGCACCAGACTTTTCAGCATTGTAGAAGACAGACCTAATGCCTCTGCGACATCTCCGGAGAATCTCCCCTCCTTTCCAATCTCTTCGAGGATTTTCCCCTCTATGCGACCGTACTCTTCCTCCCCCATCATGGCTGCTGCGAGAACATCACTGATCTCGTACACCGGCCACTGTGCATTGATATTGAAAGAAGTGTAGTATGTGTGGTAAGATTTTTCGGGGTAGTTTCCATTCGTCGAAAGCCAACGGGTTTCAACGAGTTTCATTTTCTCAAAAAATATAATGGCGTCTCTGCCTTCGGGACCGAATTTTTTCTCGATGTCGTCAGCAGTCTTCCATTCCAAGGTCACCTCTTTCAAAACGTCTCTTTTTACGGGAGTGTCAACCGATCTGAGCATTGGAACTAACTCGGACGGCTCATTGATGACCTTAATCCTATTCATAGGACATAGTCCAACATCTTGGTAACTATATAATGATTTTCGGGCAAAGACAGCCGATGGAGAGAAAAAACGTGCTAAAAGTTTATTTAGAGTATCGACAATCACCAGGTAATGGCAAAAGAAAAAGCTCCTGAACTTAGGTGGCAATGTCTGAGCTGCTACAAATGTTTCAAAGGTCCGGAAGCTGAACAAAAGGCTCTGGATTGTTGTGGCTCATTCACCCAGGGATTCTGGGTCAACTACGGCAGATGGGGAAAACAAAAATGGTACGGACGCTGATCCGCTACCACCACATCACCAAATACTATTATTTAACAGAATCAGCTTTTGCTTTAATAATTTTCTAAATGGCAATAAACTCGTTCTGTACTCACCATTATTTATTCTAAACGCTGTTCAACATACATGCCCGAAGAGGCAAAGATGTTCAGTCAAGCAAAAGGTGAGATGGATCTTATGGAGCGTCACATCAAGATGCTCAAAGTCACTAAGGCTAGTCAGCCTATAGGCATAATTCGGCTATCTGAGATCCTAAACATTCCGAAACACAAGGTACGTTATTCTCTCAGATTATTGGAACAAGAGGGATTGATCATCGCCACGCCGGAAGGTGCAATGGTCTCGGACAAATACGATGAATTCATGAAGGAATTATCAAAATATCTAGATGAATTAAGCTTCCGCATAGAAGAAGTGAAGTCTGAGATACCGAATTGAGCTTAAAACTAACGTAACGCTTTAATATCTGTCAATCTTTCGTCTGATTCACAGAAGCCGTCGTAGCTCAGTTGGTAGAGCGTGTGACTGTTAATCACAAGGTCCACGGTTCGAGCCCGTGCGACGGCGCCATACTTTTTATTTTTACTACATTTCACTACAATTCATTCGATAGTTTTTTATCTTTTATGATTCTAACCATGGTCAAGGGCTCATAGCTTAGACAGGTAGAGCGCCTGGCTCATAACCAGGTGGTCGCCGGTTCAAATCCGGCTGGGCCCACATATTTTTCACACCGTCTAGCCATCAAAATTTTATAAAATTGTTGAGAATTCTTGTTACCACAATATTTATAGCTTCGAATCTGCGTTCGAACGGCATGAATTTCTCTATAACACAAAATTCAACAGGCTCAATAATGATAAAAATCGGCGGAGCAATTGCGTTAATAGCACTTTTCTTAACATTCTGGAAAATTACGATGTTTGGAACAACTATCTCTTTCAGCGGTCTCGATTTCATCACCGATGAAAAATTAAAAGATCTGACTGATTATCAAAAATATCTTCCTTTGATGTCAGCACTTTTGGGAATTGTTGCGATCGCACTTTCCTTCATTAAAAATAATAAGGTTGTTACAATTGTAATTTGTATAATTTCCGTGATAATACTTGCTCTATGTGCCATTTGGTATTCTTGGATGGCAGATAACAATAGCACTGAATATATATCGTACGGATTATACCTTCAAATCATAGCGGCATTGATAATTTTATTAGGCGGAGCTTTGTGTATCAAAGAAACTGCAAAATCACCTTAAATCTTTTTAGGGAGACTTCTGTCTCCCTTTTTATTTATCATTAAGTCAATAGAGTTGCATCCTATTTTTCAATGCTCTTATCACTTTATCGCGTTATATACGGCATGATTAGGAATTGTAATCTTTTTCAAAATTCTAACTCAGTAAACTAGGGTACGCCTCTCAGTCGATGTGCGGATCCTTAGGTTTTCTGCCCCATCTTTTCGGGATCCTCTTCTCCGCGGTTAGGCCAGTCTCGCCATTCGTCCCTTATTCTCACGACCATCGATCCGATTCACAACCTATATTGTACCTAATGTGGTGCATACATCTGAACCTTTCCCACGCAACAAGCTAGCTTGAAAAATAACAAAGAAGATATCCGTCTCAGAATGTCTTTGTACCTCGAATCACAGTTAGAGTCAAAATCTGCTTAAGATAGAAACACATAATTCGAACATATTGTTTCCTCTTCATCTGACATATCGACTAGTTTCTATTTTTGCTGACCTAACTACATATTAGAAGAACATATCAAAAATTGTGTA
>JALNYB010000061.1 GCA_023230065.1 Candidatus Methanomethylophilaceae archaeon | reverse complement strand
CGGGCGAGGAAGCTACTGGTAGCATCAACTGGTTGACCTCGGCAGCCATCGAAGGCGTAACAGCAGAAGATTTCATCGTACGTTCTGAAAACGCATACTGCCCACCTACGTCGATGGTGCAGGATGTTGTCATCAAAGCTGTCGAAGACCTCTGTATCAATCTCAAATCACAGTGATCTAACATGGATTATCAAGATTACAAGTATCTGTATGAAAAACTCAACAGACCAGAGGACATTCAGATACTCTTAGCTGACGGCTATGATATAAGATTGCTTGAAACACTATACACTCAAAAAGTCAGCAGATCTGTTAAAAAACGTTTCCATATGGTGAAGAATGATACGCCCAGAATGATGAAGGAATGGAAGAAAGGTAAATCCTTTTTAGAGATTGCTAACTTCTACAATTTTCCTCCCATCCTAATCATGATGTTCATCTTCCAAGAGAATGGCACCGGCAAGAAACAATTTTGGGAATACATCAGAGACCCTGATCTTCTCGAAAGCGGAGAGGTTGCCAATGAAGTACGTGAAGCCGTCAAGAATGATCTGGTCTACTCTCCTGAAGCAAATGACAGACAAAAAGCCAGAGGAATCTGGGGGGAGGAATTACTTCAAGATTGGTTGAACTCACAGGATATCAGATATATGACCGAAAATGACCTTCGTGAAGAAGATGGAAGAGAAACTACGAAAACACCTGATTGCCTTCTCAAGGAACCCATGATGTACAATGGTCACAAAATCTATTGGGTCGAAAGTAAAGCTTCATTCGGAGATAATGTTGAATTCAGGTTCAACTCTAGAAAACAACTTTGTCCATATACAAATCTGTTTGGACCTGGCGTCGTTGTCTATTGGACAGGATGCCTGAATGATCTGGAATGTCCGGAAAATGTTTACATAACTGATATGTCCATTTTAGATGAAAAATTAGAAAAATGCGAAGAGTAAGAGGTAATCCTCTTACTCTGAAGCTTCTCCTTTGAGTTCACCGAGCGTCGCTGTCCTTTCCGCAAATGCGTTATGTTTATGGATGGATTCCTCAGATTCGCTTCTGACCAATACTTCCACATCATCTGGAAGGTTGGAATATTTCTCTACGATAAATTTCAAACCTTTCCTGACGACATCTTCAACAAATCTTGGATTAGAATGAGCATTGATAACTACTTGTCCTTCGTCGTCTCTTTTCAGAAGTTCATATGTAGGCGACGAGAAAACACCCTGTACCAAATCTATGAGATCATCAGCCTCTAAATTGATATTATCGTCCATGGTCATCAAAAGCGTACAGACATTCCTCTGATTGTGTGATATCACCGGGTATTCTGTACTGCAGTTGAGCATCTCTTTGACCGTCTGCTGAGCACAAGGGCATGCAGTCATACCAATGACCTCCACTCCGATGGTCTTCCTCACAATGGCGCCACGGACCACCTTGGCGCCTGCAAGCAATTGATAACTTTCAAGTGTATTCTTTCCAAATGGGGTCTTACTTGAACGGAAATATTCTGCCCTTATGCGAACATCGGCAGTCTGAGCATATTCATGATGAACAAGAAGTTTCTTGCAAATATCCGAAGCCATATTCTCTAGACCTGATACGGGTTTAGAAATACTTTCATAAGCAACCTCTTTCAGAACCTCAACATTCCTTGAAAGATGGGATCCTTTCTGTGTTGCAGGAAGATCCACAAAAATATCTATAGAACAATTCAAAGCCCCGGTGAGAGGTGTTGCTCGTTCTCTCTGTACTAATACTGGTTTACGGACTCCGGTGACACCTACTTTTGTAAGTTTGAATCCGGTGTCACCTTTTCCATATTGAACATCACACTTCAAAGTCATATTCCCAATGTATTACTTTTTCAACTTAAAATATATAGACATACAAATAATTTAGTTAGTGTAGGAAACGCTATTATCTTAATAAGAGAATGAGTATGCTATGATCTGTGGCGTCGATGAGGCTGGAAGAGGGCCGGTACTAGGGCCTCTGGTCGTTGGATCTGTTTATGCAGAAACAGATGATGCACTTAGAGAGATCAATGTAAAGGATTCTAAGAAGCTGACCCCGAAGATCAGAGAAAAAATGTACGATCAGATCAAAGAGGCCTGTCCGTACAGTTATGTTGTGATAGCATCTGCAAACGAGATCGATGAAAGAAGACTCAAGATGTCCCTTAATATCATCGAATTGGAAATGTTCCGAGAAGCTGTTTCTAAACATCAAGTTGAAACAGTATATGCGGACTGTCCTGATGTCAGTGAAATGAGATTCTCGAGTGCATTGTCATTAAGGCTGAACGGTGAGAACGTAGTAGCTAGACATAAAGCCGATGATACATACCCAATTGTTTCTGCAGCGTCTGTAATAGCCAAAGTTACAAGAGACAGAATGATTGAAGATATTCAGAAAGAATTCGATATGAACATCGGATCAGGATATCCTAGCGATCATTTTACAATGGAATTCATAGAAAAGTGGATAAAAGATAACGGGTGTCCCCCAAAGCATACACGCTGTTCCTGGGAACCTGTGAAGCATCTGATGTCCGCAGCCCGTAATACAAAACTCAGCGATTGGTGAATACTATGAGCATGCATGATTCAATTCAGAACCTGATCGATAAATTCCATAAAAAAATGGAAAAAAATGAAGATATAAAGAAAGAAGTGATGCCTCTTAAAAAGACCATCAATATAGATCTTGTCACTGAGAAATATTCTATGAAAATAGAGAATGCTCAGATTACAAACTTCAAAGACGAACTCCTTGAAGAGGCTGATATAACACTGATCTCTACCTCTGAAAACCTTCAGGCACTCATAGATGGAACTCTCAGACCTATGAAAGCATACATTATGAAAAAGATCACCATCAAAGGAAAAATTCAAGATGTCATGTTTCTGAGAAAATTCTTCTAAGTTATAATCTGTTTTGATTGATTATATCGGATTGGATGCAAACTATAGTCACTTGAATACGATTTTTATTGCTTCAAATCGTATTTTAACTGTGTAGATACATTATATGTTTTTATGGAAAGTTTTTATACCTAATGCTGTTAGTGTACATTATAGCGAGGTAGGGTAGCCAGGATATCCCGTCGGGCTCATAACCCGGAGACCGATCGTTCAAATCGATCCCTCGCTACCATTTCTTCTTGTTAATTTTATACATCAAGGTTTTTCTTAAGTAAATTGAAAAATAAGAACCCCGGACGTACATCTATGACGTTCGGTAAATGGTTTTAAAAAAATAATCCAAATTATGACCTTATTTGTAAGAACTTCTCTACAGGAACTACGATTATCCTTCCATCACCAGGCTTTCCTGTATTGGCCGTATCGGTTATCGTCTTGATCACGCACTCCTCATTAGAATCGTCTTCGATGACCACTTCGATCTTGATCTTCTCGATTTCATCAACGAGAAAATCTCCGATCCTATTGGTGAATTTTATTCCCGCCTGCGTTCCACGGCCTACAACATGAGTGATAGTCATTCCGTTGACACCTTTAGCCTTAAGCGCATCCTTCACAGCCTGACACTTCTCAGGACGCACTATTGCTATAATCATCTTCATTTTAGTCACCTCACATAGAATATGCAGGCTCTCCATGCTCTGCAAGATCCTGACCTATTCTTTCCTCTTCTTCTGTACAGCGTACTCTCATAAACTTAGATAAGAGCCAGATAATCAAGTATGATACCGTGAAGCAGAATACTATCGTTGCAATTACAGCTATTATCTGTCCTACGAAAAGATTTGTTCCGCCATATAAAAGACCTGATATCCCACCGGTCATTTCCGGACGCGCGAATATTCCTGTTGCAATAGCGCCCCATATACCGCCTACTCCGTGAACCGCGAAGACATCCAAAGCATCATCTACATTCGTCTTATTCCTGATGTAGCTTACAGAATAGTAGCACAATATTCCGCCCACTGTTCCGATGAGCATAGACTCCCAGATACCGACATATCCTGCTGCCGGAGTTATCGCAACCAATCCTGCGATGCCGCCGGCTATCATACCCAATACACCTACACGTCCTACTGTGAGGTATTGAACAGCAGCCCATGCCATCATTGCACATGCTGCCGATATCTGGGATACAAGGATGGCGTTGACAGCGACTCCGTCAGCCGCCAATCCAGATCCCCCGTTGAAACCAAACCATCCAAACCAAAGGAACATGCACCCAAGGAATGCGAACGGAATATTGTGCGCGCGAGTTTTAAAAGCCCTGTCACTTCTTCTACCTGCAAAGGCAACAAGCGCCAAACCTGTTACTCCTGCACAGATATGAACAACTGTCCCTCCTGCGAAGTCTAGGACCGTGAGATACTGATCGAACAATCCTCCGCCCCAGACCCAATGGGCCATGGGTGCATAGACAAGAATCGACCATATTGCTAAAAACCAGACCATTGCAGTGTATCTTATGCGCTCAGCACATGCTCCGAGTACGATAGCTGCAGTTACCAATGCGAACATCATTTGAAAGAGTGCAAACTCTGCATCGGATATTCCTGATCCGGTTGTTGTTGTCGTCACACCCTCCAAAAATACATGAGAAAGATTTCCGATTATGGCCCCGTCACCACTGAATGCTAAAGAATAACCAACGGCCACCCACATGATGGTCATCACACCTATGGCAATAAGTGTCTGTGTGATCATTGAGGTCATACTCTGCTTTCTGAGCATCCCTCCATAGAACAGTGCTATTCCAGGAACCATGATGAAAACTAATGCAGAACTCACCAGGACCCACGAAATATTTGCCCCTGCAACATCAGCCACATCACCTGCATCTGCAGATGAAAAAGGAGCAGATAATAACACAACCGAAACCATTGCAAATATTGCAACAGCAGCCATAGTGATTTTTGTCATCATTTTCATTTAATTCGCCTCATTTATTACGAATAATAAGTATTAATTAGACAATTGTCTAAATGTATATAAATATTATCATTAAATGAATAATATTTCTCAATAATTAAATTAAAAAGCTATATAAAACGCAAAAAACCTAAACACATAGAGCAAATTAAAATGTAAACTAGACAAATGTCTATAAGATATGAAAATGAAAATGAAAAGAGACCCGACCTGAAGGTCGAAAGTCCAATGGGTTTACAAAAGACTTTTTGCTTCTTCTGGAGACATCTCGAGTGCCTTTAACATGTACTCGAGAGCTTTCTTCGCATATGGGGCCCTTGCTTTTGGATCTTCCATGATATCTCCATATGTTGCCATTACATTGTTGTAATACTCAATAGCAAACTCGGAATATAATGAAGATTCCATGGACTCATCAATCTGGGCAGCCTCGTTGTATGCTTTTTCAGCCTCATCATATTTATTGACAGATATACAGAATGATCCATATGATTGATAGTAGTCAACCCTATCTCCATCGAGTTCTATAGCTTTCTTATATGACTCCATGATCTCTTCGGGAGCTACTTTTGCACCGAACATTCCAGATGCGTAGTTTCCACATTCAGCTTTGTAATACCAGCACTCTGCGTTGTCTGGACATTCTTCTACGAGCTTCTTGAACGCAGAATATGCTTTCTTGAAATCTCCCTCATCCATCGCCTTCATTCCTGCGGCGAGTTTTTTCTCGAGGTTGTCTGCCACCATGTTTATCGAGGATAAAGTAACAAGTTAGTTTTAATGTCTTTCTGTAAAGGATAATATAGTAAATCATTAGGACCCAAATATCAGAACAACTGTGACCCGTATTTTGGATTTGTTACGACGCATTACGAGCGATATTACCATTCAGATAAGAAATCTTTTTACTGCACTATCTATCTCTGCAAAATCAAGACATGTATCTATGCACGGCCCATTAGGGCGCGATATAAGTATTCCCCATATTGGAATCCCCTTGATATCCATGATACCGCTTGCAAGATCATGTTCGCATGCAGATGCAATAATGAACTTGGGACACAACTTCTCTATTGCCCTTCTGGCAAAACCTCCCCCTGGTGCAATGATCATTTGAAATCCTATCTTATCTCTCAGTTCAAGGATCTTTCCCATGACGCATCCTCCACAACGCGTACAATTCTCCATATGAATGGCGATACGATACGGACACTCACTGTATTGAATACAATGAGGCAAAAGCAAAAGAGCATCCCTAGCTAATACTTTCAGACCTAATTTACCGACGCATAGATTGTTGCTTTTAAGGATCTCCCTTATAACACGGTCCTTGTCTGATGTCATCTCCTCGTTCATTAATTGGAGATTCCTTGCATGATATAACAATCTATGCGTACTACGATTTTCAATTTTTTTCTAAGACAACCTCAAATATCTATATCCCGGTTCTAGATTCATGACCGGCAAATTGTGGGAAACAATGAAAGATGACCCGTTCGCAAAGGACTACGTATTCAAGATCGTCAGACCACCGAATGTGGACATCTACGCAATGGCGCAATGCAGAAAACTCTGCAGCAGGAATCTATGCAATTCGTTCGGAACCAACTGGGGATGCCCTCCCGGAAGCGGAGAACCCGAAGAATGTATGTTCGAGATCAACAGATTCAAAAATACAGCAGTCATCTATAAAAGATTCAACGACATCGATTTCACAGACAGAGAGCATATAAAAGAAATCGGGAAAGCCCACCAGGATCTCTGCAGGAAATTTGCCAATGCGCTCAGAAAAGAAGGATATGACGTACTTCCCCTGGCAGACGGAGGATGTACATACTGCGATGTGTGCAGTTATCCTAAAGAACCATGTAGATTTCCTGATCAAATGGTGCCATCTGTAAGCGGATTCGGAATAAATATGGACACATACCTGAACTCCCAGGGCATCAATTTCAAATTCGAAGATGATGCGTTCACACTCTATGGATTGATCTTCTACAACTAATGCTGATCCTATCAAGAAAATATCAGTACTTCCTGATACCGCCGGCAGCATCACGATTTCAGATCGCATCATCTTATTACATATATAGAAAGAAAATATGTAATGACCTGTAAAAATGGATTTTTATACATATCAACGTCAAATATGTCTAATTGAATTCAAAATCGAAAAACGATACAATCGCATGAACGTGGACAAATAATATAACCGAGGCTTTCAATCCGTTTCTTAAGGTCTTAAACATGGACAGAGACATCATTGAGAGGGTCGCACGCGCAGCACACCTCGCACTTACAGAAGAAGAACTCACAAGATACAGTAAGGATCTTGATGATATTTTGGATTATTTCAAAGTGCTCGACGAAGCTCCTGACTGTGAAGGCATCGGAGTCAACCCTATCGAAGTAGCAGACATTCTCAGAGAGGACGAACCACATATGGATATCGATACCGACAGATTACTAAGAGATATGAAAACCTATGAGGGATACGTCAGGGGGCCCAGGCTCTCATGAGTATGAAATCTGTTCTCGAAAACCTCGGTGCTGTCAACAAAAAATACTCCATGTTCAACGCACTCACTTCCGACATGGAAACAGGAGATGCAAAATTCCTATTCTCATCAAAAGATAACCTTACATCGGAAGATTTCGAAACCTGTTGCGGTTCAAGAATTCTTGAGGGATACCACCCTGCATTCGACGCTACACCTATCGCCAACATCAGAAAAGCAGGTGGAAAACTTATCGGA
>JALNYB010000059.1 GCA_023230065.1 Candidatus Methanomethylophilaceae archaeon | reverse complement strand
GAACTCGCATTCGCAAGATGTCTGGACCGCGGCGAACTCAATCACGCGGGTACGGCATGGAAGAAGATGGACGATGTCCTGGGCTTGAAGCCGAACACATCTCCGAAGAGCCTGTCGGACGTCCTCGGCCGCATAGGCCGGTCCAGGGCATCCCAGGACATGTTCTTCGATCTGATCGGCGGCGATGACAGAACGTTCGCGGTAGACATGTCCGTCATATTCTCCCGCGCCAAAGGCGCTACCCTGTGCAAGAAAGGGTACAACCGCTTCCGTCTGTCCACGACCCACGTGAATCTCGTGATGGCATGCGGACTCGAGTCCGGGATGCCGCAGTACATGAACGTCGTGCCGGGCAATATGAAGGAAGGCTGCGCAGAGACTATGCTGGAGGAACTGGACATCGACGAGGGCACGATACTCGTGCTCGACCGCGGCTACTGCGGGGATCCGTTCCTGAGGAAGGTGCGCGAGAACGGTCTGGAATATGTGGTGGCGGCCAAACGCAACAGCAGGGCGTACGATATCGCAAGGACGGAAAAAGAGAGGATCTTCAGATGGGAGAGATCCGTTGTATCGTACGGTAAAGCGCAGACAGGGGACGGGCAATGGGCGTACCGGTTCGAGAATATGACGCAGAGGAACGATGAACTGCTGGACTTGCTCATCGCCGTCGAGAACGGAAGGAAGAAGGAACTGAACGTCGACAAGGCGGGGAACTTCCTCATACTGAGTTCCCTGGATGTGGAACCCCGGACGATATACCGCATGTACAAGACCAGATGCGCGATCGAGGAACGCTTCGATACCGCCAAGAACTGTCTGTCCGCGGACAGGACGTATATGCAGGATGACGAGCACATAACGGGCCATCTGTTCGTATCTTTCGTATCTCTGATGATATGGATGAGGATCTCGGAGTGGATAGATTCGGCCGGGATGTCCGGCAGGATGACCGTAAAAGATGTTCTCGACACATATTCCGTGATGAAGAAGGTCACGGTGAAAGGCGTGACTGTGACCCAGATCGTACCGAAGGATGTTGCGGAATCGGACAGGATGCTGGATCTGTACCTGTTCACGGAGAAGAGGATCCCGAAGAAACGGGGCAGGAAACCTAAAGATCCGCACATCGACTGAGAGGCGTACCCCAATTTACCGAGTTAGAGTTAAAATCAGTATCTATCACAGATACGTTAACTGTTGTTATGGATGAGGCATTCAGAGAATGTTATGTTCTTGGAGATATGGACTTAAGAAATATTGAATTCATAGGATTCGAAACTTTTAGGATGTGTTATGCGTTTTCGAAGATACAAATACCTGAAACTGTGGAATATATCGGTGAAGGTGCATTTAGATATTGCACATCAGTGGAAACGATAATAATGGACTTTGATGTCACAGAAATTATGCCTTGGACATTCGATGGATGTTTTACGGTTACCTCGATAAAAATACCAGACTCAGTGATAGTTATAGGGAGTTATGCGTTTCATCGTTGTGAATCTTTATCATATGTAGATATACCTGATAATGTTGTATCGGTTGGTGAATATGCATTTTATAAATGTACATCGCTTGAATCAGTGACATTTGGAAGATCAGTAGAAACGATAGGAAATGATGCTTTTTACGGGTGTCAGTGTTTGACTGATGCATACTTTACAGGAAGTATGCCCATTCTCGGAGCAGATGTTTTTAGTAAGACCGCTGATGATTTTGAGATGCATTCGGTCAATGATAGTAATGATATGGTTTGGATTATTGCAATAGTCGTTGTTATTGTGCTTATAATCACGATCTTATGGTTTATTATGAGGCGTAAATCTTAAAGAGATAAAAGGAAAATGGTAATATCGAGGTCTTCGAAGGATTTTTTCCTTCTTTAATTTATTTTTACGAATTGAGAGAAGAAGAGGGCGTATGCCCTCTATTTTTTTGTGGTCTTCAGATATTCAGATATTCAGATCTTCTTGGTCTTCAGAAGCCTCCATCCTATCAGATAGAATGCGATACCGAACGCTATGAGCGCCGCGAGAGACCACCACGGGAACGCCGTTCCGAGACTCGCCGCCCTTATGCATTCGCTTGCATGCGTCAGCGGAAGGCAGTACAGAAGGACCTGGAAGAACGCCGGCAGCGACGATACCGAGAAGAACGTGCCGCAGAGGAACGTCATCGGGAGTATGACCACGCTGCTGAACGTCGCCATGCTCTGATGGGATTTCGCCATCAACGCCGCCACGACCCCCAGGAACGAGAACACGAAGCACGATATTATCAGGCACACCAGGAACAGCGGCGTGAACGTCAGGTCCGGCGCCAGGAAAAGCCCCAGCAGGAACAGCGCCAGACAGCTGAACAGTCCGCGCACCACGCCGACGATGGACTTCCCCACCATTATCGAGGACATGCTCAGCGGGCACATCATCATCTCGTCGAAGCATTTGTAGTACAGCCTCTGCACGTTCAGCCTCGTCGATGTAGCCGAGAACGGCGCCGACAGAGCGGTGAGCGCTACTATACCGGGGATGACGAACGCTATGTACGAGAATCCCGAGTCCGTCTCTCCCGTCCTGAGACCGTATCCGAAGGCGACAAGATACAGCAGGGGCGTCATGAGGCTCATTATCAGCACGTTTATCCAAGTGTGCCTGAGGAAGCGTATGTCCCCCCATGCTACGTAGTAGACCTCTTTGAAGAAGTTGCTCATTGGAACTCCCCCGCGGCCTTTCCCGTGAGTTCCACGAAGACATCTTCCAGATTGGTCTTCCTGACCAGCAGGTTCTCGTAGCTTCCGAGTCCTTTCGCGAATTCGTCGGCCTCGTCCCTGTTCCTGAAGCATCTGTATTCCGTGGTCTCGTCCTCCTTGGTGTACTCCACGACGGTGGATCCCACGGTCTCGCAAAGTTCCTGCGGCCTTCCGACCGCTATGAGTCTACCGTGATCTATTATCCCGACCCTGTCGCAGAGTATCTCGGCCTCCTCGATGTAATGCGTTGTGACGAAGATGGTAGTACCCCGTTTGTTCAGGGCCCTGACGAGATCCCAAAGCAGACGTCTCGCCTGTATGTCCAATCCGGCGGTGGGTTCGTCCAGGAACAGCACCTTGGGGCTGTGGAGCACCGAGCATATTATCGCGGCCCTCTTCTTCCATCCGCCGGACAGCGAATCCACGGTGCGGTCAAGATAATCCTCGAGGCCGACGTATTTGGACAGCTCCGCGATGCGTTCCTCCCTTTCCTTCTTGCCCATCATGTGGTACATGCAGTGGACGATCATGTTCTCCCGTATCGTCAGGTCCTTGTCGAGGGAGATCTGCTGCTGTATCACTCCCATGCATTCTTTGGCCTCGTAAGGCTCCTCCTCGATGTCGTGGCCGTCCACGACCACCTTGCCGGAATCGTAATCGGTGAGCGTCGATATCACGCGCACCGTCGTCGTCTTCCCTGCTCCGTTGGGTCCGAGGTATCCGAATATCTCGCCTTCGTGTACCGAAAGGTCCAGGCCGTTCAGGGCTGGTTTGTCCCCGAATCTTTTGACCAGGCCCTCGATCCTTATTATCTCATTCAAGAAGATGCCTCCGGCAGATCTCCGATCTATGGTTATTGTACATGTGCTCTTTCATCCTTTGTAGTACATCATCGCGTTGCATATCGTAGCGGCTATGTTGCTTCCGCCTTTCCTTCCGCGTGCGACGATATACGGGATACCTGCCTTCATTATCAGTTCCTTAGATTCCACGACGTTGACGAAACCCACTGGGACTCCTATGATGAGTGCCGGTTTGATCTTTTCTTTTTTGATTAGATCATATAGACTGACCAGAGCCGTAGGGGCGTTGCCAATCGCAAATATGACAGGTCCTTCGAGTTCGGCGCCCTTCTCCATGCATATCGTGGATCTGGTGCATCCTCTGTTTTTTGCTTCCGTGACAACATCGTCATCGCTGATGAAACAGTGGACCTCTCCCCCTAGTTGGTGGAGTCTAGTTTTGTTTATTCCCGCAGCAGCCATTTTTGTATCGGTGACGATGTGCGCACCCTCTCTCAATGCTTTTATGCCTATCTCGGTTGCATTCTCAGAGAATGTAAGATTATCGTAATAGTCAAAATCTGCAGATGTGTGTATGCATCTTTTTAAAACGGAGAAATCTGGCTCAGGAAGTGTTCTTCCGTTGAGTTCAGATTCTATTATCTCCATACTTCTTTTCTCTATTTCTTCTGGTCTTATGATATCAAATGTCATTTCTTCTACCTCAGAATCTGTATCCTCCGAGTGCAGTCGTTTACCGCAATGTCACTGACTGCCATGTCAGAACGTTCAGACACAATCGTGAACACTATACGTGTATTATAATGTTGGCATATATGTCCAAGTGAGTTTTTTTAAACACATCAAGTTTTAAAAATATATTTTTATCAAGGTAGGAAAAAGAGAATAAATCTAAGAAGGTAATTATCTTTTTTAAGAAATTGATCTAATTTGTATAAAAATTAGAATTAGTGGTTTTTTATATTTTGGTAGCGCAGCAATCACTTATTGTGATTGTTATACACGATTGAGTAAGTTGATTCTCCTAAAAATTGATCTTATGGATTGCAATTGGTCATATTAGTATTTCAGTGAGTATTCGAATGCAAATAAAATTGAAATATAGGTGTATATTCTTAGGGTGGGTCAAGATACTGCATACGTTCGAAAGATAAGTATGTCCTTTTTTGAATGGGAGTATAGATTGGTTAACAGTTATTTTGTTCACAAATAAAGTTTGTTTACATATTTTTTGAATACTTGTAATGTGAAAGGTAAATCAGTTAAATTGGTTATTCAGTTTAATTTCTATTGAAAAATCTGATAAATTGTTTGATGTGCACCGTATTTATTGGTTATCAGGTCACCGTAAGATACAATATAAAATTCATTGATATCTAACTAATGTCAAAAGAGCAGAAGACCAATGCGATGCGCATATTGGATCAACATAAGATCTCATATGAGGCTATTTATTATGAATGTGATGATTTCATCGATGGGGTTCATGTATCGGAGTTGATAGGAATACCGATCGGAAGCTCTTTTAAAACATTGGTAGCACAGGGGAAGAGTAAAAAGTATTATGTTTTTGTAATACCTGTTGCTAGAGGATTAGATCTCAAGAAGGCTGCTAAAGCAGTCAATGAGAAATTTGTGGAATTGATTCCGGTAAGCGATATAAACAAAGTTACCGGGTATGTTCGTGGCGGTTGCAGTCCATTGGGTCTGAAAGGGGTTCATAGAATAGTGATAGATAATTCTGCAGAGAAAGTTGATCTGATTTACATCAGCGGAGGAAAACTAGGCTGTACGATCAGAGTGAATCCCAATGATGTTATAAAAATCATCAATGGAATTTATGGAGAGATAACTTTCAGTTCGTGATTGTTTGGATTTTTAATATAGGAGGGATTTAACAGTCTTCGTAATCTATGGTTATTGAGCATATATGTGGCATTTTGACTAATTATCATAATGTTTCAGTTTTTCTTTGGTTAAGGTTATTATAACGGTATAATGTATCTGAGTCTGATAATAACATGTCTATCTTGATTGCTTATGATGGAATGGAACATACGAAAAAAGCGTTGGAATATGCGATTCAGCACTCCAAGGTTTATAATCAGCCATTGTATATTTTTTCAGTTATAACTTCCAAGGATAAATTGGATATGGAGAATGAGATTGAAAAAATAAACGCATATCTTATCGAAGCTCGGGAAAAGGCCGTTTCCGAAGGTGCAGATGCGCAGATAATATTAGAGTCAGGAACGCCTGGTAAAAGCATTCTTGAAGCGGCAGCAAGATTCAACACAGACACGATCATAGTAGGTCGTTCAGATAAAAGTCTTTTTGATCGTGCGGTTCTTGGGTCTGTTTCTGACTATGTGGTACGTAACGCAAAAGTTGTAGTTATCGTAGTTCAGTGATCTTTTCAAAGGTAGGAAAAGATGAGTGGTCTGTTCAGACCACTCGTTGTTATTTAAAGTAGTTTATAAAGGTTTTATGCCTCTGTCGAGAAGACGTATGTCGTTCAATCGACAGAAGGTAAGGTGTTTATTGGTCGTTTTAGTTTCTGTGAAGGAATTTAGGTCCTTTCCAACTCCAATCTCCCATGAGGTGCATCAGTGCTGGAACCACATATGTTACAACGATCAGAGAATCGATCAAGATCGCTATACCTAATGCGAATCCGAATTCCTGAAGCAGTGCTGAGTGTGATACAAGCAATGTGAGGAATGTACCTCCCATAATCATACCGCAGAGAGTAATTATGCCACCAGACATTTCGACCGCGTTTATGATAGCTTCATCATTCGACAGACCCTTTTTCTTTCCTTCTCTAATACGTGTGGTCATCAAGATATCATAATCCATTCCGAGACCTAGACATACTACGAATAGCACAATAGGTATGATCCATGTTATGGGTGTTCCCATAACATCAGTGAACAATAGTGTTGTCAGGGCAATGGTCCAAGATATGCTCATCATAATTGTGAACAACGAACGTATAGGTGAAAGATATGAACCGAGTACGAAGAACAGCAGGACGAAGATCAATACTATTACACCGATCTCAATCCATTTGAATTGATCGTTGACGATGTTGGATATGTCCAATGTTTCAGCAGGGGTGCCTGTTACCCAGGTATCTACTATCTCTGCATCATATGTTGTCTTGTATTCTGTGAGGTCTCCTCTTATGCTGTCGATTGTATCCATTGATAGTTGGGACAAAGGTTCATCTTTTTGAATGACCATAAGGTCAATGTACATTCCGTTGAATGATACTAATCCAGCACCAATGTTCACAACATAATCTATGTATGGTGATGTGATCGAAGGATCTGCATCATATCCAAATACATCAAAGACAGATTTTATTGCAGGTTGTATCATTTCAGGTAGATTTGCAAAAGCGAATCTATTTACTTTTTCTGTTGTAGGTGTTTCTCCATGTGATACCAGATAATCGTATGCTGCATCGTATATCGATTTCCATTCAGTGGGACCAAGAACAGTATCAACATTTTCATTATCAGCAGTCAACCCACCGCAAATCGTGTTCGACATTGCTAGTAGCGTTGGGGCTGTCGCCGTCCACGTTAAAGTTTTATCTGCATTGTTCACAGTTGCGATGGATTCGTCGAGTTCGATTACCGCATAGGTGGGCATGAGATATCCGCCGTATGCATTATCTACAATGGTGTGAACGCCTTGTGTGGATTCTGAATCCGGCATGACACTTATCATATCATATGATGTTTCTGATGTTAATGTGACGTAGGTCAAAGGAACCGATATCAAGATGAATATCAAAACTATGACCTTTGCGTGTTTAATGGATGTTTGAGCAACTTTTTTGAAGTATCCTCTGCTCATCATTGTGAGTTTGCCGAATATGCCGTTACGCATGTGGCTACCACTTTCGTAATCTTCGATCTTTCTTGGCCAGAATATCTTATCGCCCACTACGGCAATCAATGCTGGAACAAAGGTCAATGCTGCAAGCATTGCCATAATGATTCCGATCGCAAGGATGATACCCATTGTAGATACCAATGAGAATGAACAGCACGACAGTACTGCGAATCCAATGACCACCGCGAGTCCTGATGTTGCAACAGATTCTCCTGCCCAGTTAACAGCTTCTTTGAGAGCTGCGTCTTTTTCAACTCCTTTTTTGCGTTCTTCTCTATACCTTGATATTATGAATATAGAGTAATCACATCCAGCACCCAACATCGATACCAATACTATGATCGTTGTAATGTAGAAGATATCTAGCACTCCTCCGATACAGAATACGAGTGCCAATACGAGACCGTATGCCATACCTACTATTGTAGGTGGTACTACGGCCGTGACTATCGCACTGAAGAACAATCCGATAAGTATAAGGATCAACAGAATAGAGAACGGATCGATTTTACTTATATCGTCTGTCGAGCTGATCTTTGTATCATATGTAAGTGCGCCCATTCCCGTAACATACGTTGTGAGTGTGCACCCAGTATCTTCTTTCGTATCAGATACGATGTTTCTGATGTCAGGTGTGCAGTCGACATTGTTTATGGAAGTGTTGTTCAATTCAATACTGATTAAAAGTACTCCACTTTTGGATGAATCTCCGTTCTTGTTATATGATCCCATATCAAGAACAGTTGTCGCATTCTTTCCATAAAATGTATCCAGATGTGGTTGTAATCCATCAGTCGGATTG
>JALNYB010000009.1 GCA_023230065.1 Candidatus Methanomethylophilaceae archaeon | reverse complement strand
ACTAAAACCAATTTCAAATTTGCTTTTGCCATTTTTACACCTTCTTCGGCATAAACCTGTACGCTATGCTACAATTTCCTTCATCAGAAACCATGCACGGCCCCTTTGGACTTATTGGCTTGCATGACTTTCCAAACATCGGACAATCTTGAGATTTAATCAATCCTCTGAGGACCTCTCCGCATCTGCATCCTTTCGCTTCAGCTTCGACTTCGGGAGTCGTTGCAAGGATCTCTGAATATATCTTCGTGGCATCATGAGCTGCAAACTTGGGTTTCAACGCAAGTGCACTCTTCGGAATGACCGGGAAACCTCTCCACGGTCTATCAACAAGCTCAAAGGTATCTTCCATCAATTTTCTTGCAATTGGATTTCCGTGCTCTTTCACGAGTCTTTTATATTCATTCTCTACCAAAGCAACGCCTTCGTAACGCTGTTTTGTAAGCATGTAACATGACATGAGGATATCCAACGGTTCAAATCCTGCAACTACCTGAGGCATATGATATTTCTCTGCAAACGGATAAAATGGATCCAATCCTGTAATAACCGCGACATGGCCGGGCATAATGAAACCATTGACCTTTGTCTCACCCATATTGAATATTGCTTCCAATGCAGGCGGACATATCCTATGACAACTGTAAATGCTGAAATTACTCGGTAATTCCTTATGAAGAGGTACACATGTCGAAGGTGCTGTAGTTTCAAAACCTACAGCAACGAATACCAGAGGTTTTGAATTCTCGGATGCCATCTTGACAGCATCCTCTATTGAATAGACTATTCTAACATCAGCTCCATCTGCTTTTGCATCGAAAAGTGAACCGATTGTAGTTGGAACGCGCATCATATCTCCGAACGCTGTCACAGTGACACCGTTCCTTGCCAAAGTGATCACATCTGCGATCTCTTTGCTTGTTGTCACACATACAGGACATCCCGGGCCTTGACAGATCTCGATGCCTGCATCTAGAAGCATCTCTTCCAATCCAAAACGTACGATCGTATCTTGATGGGTTCCACACACATGCATGAATTTACTCTTGATTCCCATATCCTTGATCGCCGCAATGATCTTCTTTGCCGTTTCTTCGTCTCTGTATTTGAACATCAGTTTGCCTCTTCAATATTCATATTCTTTACACAGCACGTCTGTCCTGCTATGATTTTTACATGACCACCACATTTCGGACAGGCCAATACAGGAATAAAGTGTTCTGTACTATCACCGAAATCCAAATTCTTAGCGGGGCCTTCATATCCGCATGCGTCACATTTGAGCTTAATGTCCTCTTCCTCTATATTGAGCTTGGAACCTTCCAGAATAGTATCTCTGGTCATAATCTCATATGCAAATTCCATTTGTTCCGACCCAAGATTCGTTAATTTTCCAACAGTAATAGTAACGGCCTCGACAGAAACAACATTGTATTTCTTCAGCTCGTTGATTATTGCCGAAACAAGATCAGATACGACAGAAACCTCATGCATCAAAACATAGTATGGTTTGAGAAGTTATAACTTTAATTACGAATAAAAATCCAGAAAGGAACTTTACAAGAAAAAATATTTATTTTCCATTCCGAAAAACAATATTTATTAATAAAAGTCTTCAATTTTCAATGCATATAATAATAATTGCACAAACCCTGCCGCCGAATCAAATTTTAAATAAATAATGAATAGGTAAAAATCATAAAACTATAATGCACCTTGAAAGATTTCATTTTTTTAGAACTTTAATATAATAATCGCACATAGAGCACACAGAACATCTTTCACAGCGCGGATGGTTCGGGAGACAAACGACCTGCCCGTGTCGTACGAAATATCTGTTTATATCGGACCATCTGTCCCTAGGCGTTATCCTCATCAACGCAAACTCTGTTTCCTCAGCGTTCTTTGTCTTTACCAAACCCATTAGATTAGATATCCTATGAACATGCGTATCGACACATATGGACGGAATGCCCATTGCGTATGAGCGGACGCAGGCCGCCGTCTTCCTGCCGACCATTGGTAAAGATATCAATTCATCGGTCTCATAGGGAACGACACCATCATACCTATCTCTAAGGACCTTACAACATTCAACAATCGCTGTCCCTTTCTGTCTGGGAAAACCTGCAGAATGAACCAATTCTATTATTTCTTCTGGATCCGCGGACGCTATTTCGTTTATAGAATTATATTTGCTGAAAAGATTATCAGAAGCCTTTCTTGTATTGTCATCCCTTGTCCGTTGAGAAAGTATGGTAGCTATCAGAACATGGAAAGGATCACATTCCCATTCGGGATTCAAACCTTCTGAAGATCTTCCTGGGTATGCGCCTCTGTCGTATTCCTTTGACAATGAATTCAGAATCTGGCATATGTCTTTTTTAACCATTTCAAAGCATCTCCTGCCATATAGAAAGACCCTGTGACAAGGATCAATTCATCTTTCTTCCTAGACCTGAATGCCTCTTCTATGGCGTCCTGAACATTCTTGGTCATGGTAATATCCGTTTCATATTCTGACATTATCCTATTCACATCTGCAACAGATTCCGCACGTACCGAATCCGGTTGTGTGACTATCATCCTAGTAGCTATTGTAGAAAGGTCTCTACATATGTGAACGATATCTTTATCATTCAACACTCCGAATATTACCAAGACCTTGCCGTATATCTCACTGATATCGACTACCAACTCCGCAGATCCTGCATGAGTATGCGTAACATCTAGAATGATCGGAAGGCCTTTCATCTTTTCCATCCTGCACGGCCAATAGACAGACTTCAAACCCTTTCTTACGTTGCATCTAATACATTGTCCAAATATCTTTAGTTTTGAAACGGCCTCTATAGCCATAGAAGCATTATTAGCCTGATGCCTTCCTGGAACAGAAACGTCATATTCTTCACCTTTGTAAGTAAACGAAAGACACCTCACACCATTATTCCTGATTTCGATATCCTCAGGAAGAACACGCGTCAACGGTGCCCCTTTTGCAAACGCTACCTCTTTGATGACATCATATGCATGATCTTTATTAAGTGTGATACAAGGAACTCCAGGCTTTATTATCCCTGCCTTCTCGAATGCTATCTTCTCAATCGTATCTCCCAAAAACTCAGTATGTTCCAGACTTATATTTCCAATTACACATACCTCAGGAATTATAATATTTGTAGCGTCGAACCTTCCGCCCATTCCTACCTCAATAACGGCATATTCTGCGCCTTTGTTCCTGAAATGCATAAAGGCTATCGCAGTCGTAACCTCGAAGAAGGTACATTTTGCACCTGATTCTTCCATAGAACCTACAATCGGTACAATTTCAGAAGCAAGTTCTGCCAACTCATCGTTCGTGATCTCTGTACCGTCGAAAACAATACGCTCATTAAATTCTATCAAATGCGGAGAAGTATACAATCCTACCATTACACCAGAAGCACGAAGAATGGAATAGATACAAGCACTGGTAGAGCCTTTTCCGTCTGTTCCTGCTACATGTATTGTCTTAAATGAATTCTGAGGATCTCCCAACTTATTCAGTAATCCGGTGATATTACTCAGGCCTAATTTTATACCGTGTACCTGAAGATCGTACAGCCATTTTAGAAATGAATCTTTATCCATTTTATCAACTGTCAATACTCATTGTATTACTATCCCGCTAAAATAGCTGATGCTTCAACTAAAAATATTTTTGTAGATATCGGCAACCAATTCAGAATACGTCATTCCTTTCGATTTACATATCTTATGGATAACGTCCATCGTTCCTGATCCGTACTGAGCGGCCTTCTTTTTCTTATCTGCAATGAATGGATATCCCATTTCCGCAGCAATATCCTTCAGAAGGACTTTTCTCGCTTCCTGATCTTTCGGCCTCAGTTCTTCGATGTCCAATCCCTTCAAAGCCGTTACAAGATTCTGATCCAAGAACGGATATAGTATATTCTTTCCAAAATGCTCCGCAACTTTCGTCTCATGTGCGAGAACAACGGTTGTAAGTTTATCGAGATCTTCATACATCATCTGTATCAATTCAGTATCTTTGAGACCTACATATTTAGAATATCCTGCAAATATCTCATCAGAACCCTGGCCTCCGATGACAAGTTCTTCCTTGCAATTCTTACATACATAAAATGGAGGCATCTCAAATGACAATGTCAGAGGGCTGGTTGTTCCTGTAATGCTAATCGCCTCTCTAAGATTCTCCATTATGTTGTCTTCGGTTATCGGAATATATTCCCAATCCATGCCTAGATCCTCAGACATCTGTTTTGCCATGCGAACATCATAGGATTCACCATAACCCACCGTGTATAAAGTAACAGATCTAGCATATTTCTTGGTAAGCGCTGCTACCAAGCCCGAATCCAAACCTCCAGAAAATGCCACTGCAATATTATTTCCTTCGGTAAGATTCCTCACAGCTTCTTCGAAAATAGCGCCTATACTGCTAGAATTGGATACCATATCCATCGTAATGCACACATTACAAATAAAGCCAACGGCCAGCGATTACGGCTATTTTCAACTGAAATCGTACGCTCTTTGTAATACTATTAATAATACTGATTACAATTCCCTACCATGGACGGAGTAACACGTATCGGAGTCTCGTTAGAACCCGAGTTGTTAAGAGATTTTGACAAGATCATTTCAAAAAAAGGATACGTCAGCAGATCTGAAGCGATTCGCGATCTTGTTCGTGACTCCCTTGCAGAAAATGAATGGAAGAACGACAAAGAGTACATGTCCGGCGTTATCGTCATGATCTATGATCACAGCACAACCGGAATCGGCGAAAAACTTACCGTCCTTCAACATGATAAAATGCAGAACATCAACACATCTATTCACGTTCATCTAGATCATGACAGATGTATGGAAGTGCTAATCGTAGAGGGCGAATTGGGTGAACTCAAAACGCTCACTAACGACATCAGCGCCATCAAAGGCGTACTGAGATGCAAGCTCACAATGGCATCACAGGCTACTGGTCACATGCACCATATCGGTGCCAGGGATCAGTGAAGATCAAAAGCCATAATGACCGATGCCAAGTCTGAAGATGCGGGATCTATACCAAACCTTTTCTTCAATATTCCGTCTGTTGTCGTCGCAGGATAGAACAGTACGGGATCTTTCACACCGTTCTTTTCATCTATGCATTTTACTTTTTGCGGAAGCATGACGATACGGATCTCATCGCACGCAGCTTCAGGAAGCATCACAAAATCATCCGATAGATATGTTATATCTGCTCTATCGGTATATTGATCGCACTGACCTGGAGGAATATCGAAACCTACAATATTTCCATTACCATCCTCCAGGATCATGACATGATCTGTTGGGAGTTCAAATCCATAATCGCAGAACAAACATACAAATACGTGCTTTTTCAAGCATTCTTCTAATGCCCTGTTCACCAACGGCATTCCAAATGATGATTCGGTTACCTGCTTCTCTTCATCAAAAGCCTCTTTTAACAACTCACCATCCAGAATATGTGCTCCATGCACACCTTTCTTCGTTTTCAGCAACTCTGCTATCTCCGCTGCACCCATGTAGTATAAACCTGCATTTGTTGTATATAATAAACTACTTAAGAATTCATCTGATAGCATCTTTTTACCTACAACAGATTATTTTTTTACTAACAGCCAATGATTAAATAACTCGGATGCAGTGAGACGTCTGAATGAAGAAACTGATAATTACTGAGAAAGCGAACGCGGCCAGAAGGATATCTACTATTCTTTCAGACGGAAAATCTCATTCCGAATCTGGTGGCGGAGTGACTGTTCTCAATTTTGAAGCTGATGGTGATGACTGTACAGTTGTAAGTCTCAGAGGTCATATCATCGAACTCGATTATCCAGAAGAATTCAACGACTGGAGCGGAAGTTCACCTGTAGATCTGGTGTACGCGCCTCAAGTCAAAACAGTACGTGTAAAATCGATTCTCAATAAGATCAGTGAAATTTCTCATAGTGCAGACGAGATAGTAATTGCAACCGACTTTGACAGAGAAGGAGAACTCATAGGAATGGAAACCATCAACGCCATCCATGCAGACATGTCCAAAGTCAAAAGAGCGAGATTCAGCGCATTGACCAAAAGTGAAATCGAAACAGCATTCAAAAATCTCACAGCACCTGATGAAAAATTAGCAGATGCTGCGGAAGCGAGACAGATAGTCGATCTATCTTGGGGTGCCGTTCTTACAAGATTGATATCGCTATCATCCGGACAAGTTGGAAAGAATTTCATGTCCGTAGGAAGGGTACAGAGCCCGACACTCAAACTCCTTGTCGACAGACATGAGGAAATAGAAAAATTCATTCCAATACCATTTTGGAATGTCGTAGGTAAATTCGGAATGCTCGCCTTCAAAGGAGAACACGAAAGCAACCCTATTTGGGAAAAGGCCGAAGCAGACAAAATTTACGAAAAGGTAAAAGATACCGACAAAGGAAAAGTCACCCTGTACGAAGTAACAACCAAAGAAGAGTATCGTCCGTCACCTTTCGACACTACTATGATGCAGGTCGAAGCGAACAAGATCGGCATACCTCCAACTGTTGCAATGAAACTCGCCGAAGACTTGTACACAGGCGGATATATCTCCTATCCACGTACAGAAAACACAGAATACCCACATAGTTTAGGTCTCAAGAATGTCCTTGAAAAACTCAAGGACTCAGATTTCAAAGCAGATGTTGAAGAGATTCTCAAACAGGATCATATCAGCCCATCGAGAGGAAAGAGAAGAACGACAGATCATCCTCCTATCTATCCAACAGCCGGAGCTACATCTGAGAAAATGAAAGGAGATAAATGGAAACTGTACGAACTCATCGTAAGAAGATTCCTTGCAACAGTCGGCCCTAACGCAGAAGCCGAGATCACCAATTGTAACATCGATGTCAACGGTGAAACTTTCAAATCACAGGGTTATATCCAAACCAACCCCGGATGGAAAAAATATTACAAGAAATATCTGAAAGTGACTGAAGTACGTATGCCCAAAATGACCGTCGGAGATCCGATCGAAATAAGATCAATCGGAATAGATGAATCAGCAACTAAACCTCCATACCGGTACAACCAGGGTTCTTTGATCCAAGAAATGGACAGACTTCAATTAGGTACCAAGAGTACAAGACACGACATAATCGGAAAATTATTCTCAAGGAACTATGTCCAAGGAAACTATATGATCCCTACCGCAAGCGGTACTGCACTTACTAAATCACTCCAAAAACACGGAGGAGGAATCACAGAACCTGAGATGACCGCTAAATTAGAAGCAGATATGCTCAGCATAAGTGAAGGGGAACGCACGCTCGCATCCGTAGTTGATGAATCTCAGAAAATGCTTCACGATGTTGCAAGCAAGATCGAATCAGAAAGCAAGGATATCGGAGACGAGATCAAATCTGCACTGAGAACACAGCAACATGTCGGTATTTGTCCTACATGCGGCAATAATATGACTATAAAGAAATCCAAAAATGGAAATTTCATTGGATGTGACGGCTACCCTGAATGTAAACGTGCATATCCCCTTCCCAGAGGTGCTTTGATACAAACTGTCGATACCTCCTGCCCTGTATGCGGTCTTTCACAGCTAAAGATCGTAAGAAAAGGAATGCCTCCTTCGATTCAATGTATTGATCCTAAATGTAGCAGTAACACCGAGAAAAATAATCTCGGAATCTGCCCCACATGTAAAAAAGGAACGATCAGGATAATGTTCTCCAAAGCAGGAAGACGTTTCGCAGGCTGTTCAGAATGGCCGAACTGCACACAGACATACCCCCTTAGACCTAGAGGATCTATTACGCCCACAGAACAAGCATGTGAATTCTGTAATGCCCCCATGATCGTATTCGGAACTGCACCAGAATGTATCAATCCGGATTGCCCTACAAAAAAGAAAGCATCTCGCAGTAAAACTACTACTACTGCAGAAAAAGATGAACGCGTCGGCAAAGTGGTTGTTGTAAGAAAAACAAAGACCGAAGAAGATGAGGAAAAGCCTAAAAAGAAAAAGAAGGTCGCTACCAAAACCGCTTCAAAAACAAAACCCACTAAGACTGCTACAAAAAAGAAGAAAGATACAACAGTCTGAAAATTTAAATCTAAACTTTTTTATTATTATTGCATCTGATTTGATCCTTGGAAAAAAGACATATGCCACGCGTCAAAATATTATTAGACCCGTTAAGTTAATACTAGATACTACGAGCTTGAAATATATTTTTTAATACATACTTATTATATAAAACGTATTACTTCAATTGCTTTTCATTGAAGCCGTTGTTTCATCAAAAATCACAAAAGGTATCTTCTTCCTCGACGCCATAAAAAGATTTGTCAAGAGCATCAAGTTCACGTGAGATACGCGCATTCCTACAAGAAACACATTCGAGACTCTTTCCGAGTTTCATCTTTATTTTCATCTCAGATTTATCTAAACCGATTATACGACCACATGAACAATAAATCTTCAAAAAACTGCTGGCACTAACATTATCCAACGTGCATATGTGTCCCTTCGTGGATGGAATCGATGAACCAAATGATCTATCGTTATTCAATTAGCAATACCCCTGTTTTTTTTCTTTGCTATTTGCGTCAAGATCCCACCTATTTCGCGACAGACAAATACAAATTCTGACTATCACTAGAAGAGATATAAGCTTTCTGTTACCAAAGAAAAATAAGGTATTTAAACAACATAAATTGGATGGAATTCATGTGTTTTTTATAAAAAGGTTTAAATAATGAAAATAAGGAGTTTTTAGCATAAAAATAACGTTTCTTCACAATTCTCCAATCTGTTTTAGCTGTTTAAGCACATAAGAACGAATCTCATCAGGGGTCCTGACATCCCCCACACGCTTCCCGTTCTTCATAACCTCTTTCTCTATCATCTGCATCATACATCCGCATTTACATTTGATTTCATCATCAGGTGAAAGCGAAACGCCCATATCGAAACAAGTTGGACAACGATAAGTATATTTCCTTCCACCAAACTTTCCTCTTTTGGATACGGGAGCTCCATCTTTTTCTGCAATATCCATAGAAAGATCCAATGTGGGTGCATTGCTGATCGATGTACCGACTCCGAACCCTGAAACACTAGTATCTACGATCTCCGAAATAGATTTCTCATCGAGACCTCCGGACACAATTATGCTGACATCCTTGAATCCATGCATATCCAATTCCCAACGGACCTCATTGATAAGCTCTTTGTAACTTCCTCTTCTTGATCCCGGAGTATCTAGCCTTACGCCTTTTAGGTCCTTGATAATCCTACAGGCATCTAACGCTGCTGCACGTTCATCAGAGAATGTATCGATAAGCATAATACGCGGCACCTCCGGTTCTATGATCTTATCAAAAGCCCTGAATGCCGCCTCATTACTTCCCATTAGAAGCATCAAAGCATGAGGAACTGTCCCTACAGGTTCTTTTCCGATTATATCTCCTCCCATTCTTGAAGAAACACCATCACAGCCTCCTATGTAACAGGAACGATCCAATACACCTGCTATAGCAGGATGCATTCTTCTATTGCCGAATGCGAGCACTGTCTTGTTCTTGGCAGCTATCTTCACACGGGCTGCTGCTGTGGCGATACCTGACGGCTGACATAGCATACCAAGCATCGCAGTCTCCATGACACCAAAATCAGTATATCTTCCGAATATGTTCATTAGAGGTACTCTGACACTTTCGGCAGACCTTGGCTTGAATATGGTCCCCTCAGGAATTGCAGATATCGATATCGGACGGCCTTCCATCAAACGAACAACCTCTTCCAATCCGCAAAATACAGCCCAATCCCAACCTTTTGGAAGAGAACTACCTGTGAACTCTGCACATACTTTGACATCTGCCAATCCGCTTGCCTCGAGGATGCGTTTGGTACGTTCAAAATAAACGTCCATTGTATATCCGTCAGCTACATCCTTATCGTCGGCAATAAACAGCTTTTCCATGATATCACATCAAACTTTGAAAACTTTCTTTCCTGGGAACTTTGCCTTTGAACCAAGCTCCTCTTCGATTCTAAGAAGACGATTGTATTTTGCTGTCCTCTCTCCACGAGCCGGTGCTCCGGTCTTGATCTCTCCTGATCCCCATCCGACAGACAGATCCGCAATTGTTGTATCCTCTGTCTCTCCAGAACGATGAGACACGATGACATTATATCCATTGTCAAAACTCATCTGAGCCGCATCTCCGGCCTCAGAAATGGTTCCGATCTGATTGACCTTCAAGAGAAGTGCGTTAGCTGCACCCATCTCGATACCTTTGCAAAGGCGCCTTGTATTGGTAACAAATAGATCGTCACCTACAATCTGTACTTTCCTGCCTATCATCTTTGTCAATTCTGCAGTGGTATCAAAATCATCTTCCTGAAACGGATCCTCGATGCTTATGAGTGGATAACTCTTGGTTAGAGCCTTGTAATGATCTGCAAGTTCTCCTGCTGTAAGCTTCATTCCATCAACTTCATAAACCCCATTATCGTAGAATTCTGAAGACGCTGCATCAATGGATAAGAAAACATCTTTTCCTGGAGAGTATCCAGAACCTGAAATTGCACCTACAATAGTTTCTAATGCTTCAGATACTGTGTTGAGTGGAGGCGCGAATCCACCCTCATCTCCAATATTCACAGCACTAGCACCATATTTCTTTTTGAGAATAGATTTTAATTCCATATAAATTTCAGAAGACATCCTGAGACATTCTGAAAATGACGGTGCACCAGCCGGAATGATCATACATTCTTGTATCTTCAAATCTCCGCCTGCATGCTTTCCGCCATTTATTATATTGAACATGGGCACCGGAAGGGTAACATGATCTTTTCCGATGTGCTGATAAACAGATATGCCATCTACCATTGCACCTGCTTTGGCCACTGCAAACGATACTGCTGTTGTAGCATTTCCGCCAAGTTTCTTCTTATTATCTGTACCATCTAGATCAATGAGTGCATCATCTACAGCCCTCTGATCCGTAGGGTCCATTCCTATCAATGCTTTATTAATATCGTTACGAACGTTCTCGACGGCTTTCTGAACTCCCTTTCCGCCGTATCTTTTTTCACCATCACGAAGCTCATATGCTTCCCATGTTCCTGTGGATGCCCCTGAGGGTGCAGAAGCAACTATCTTATGACCGTGAACGGTCAATTCAACTTCAACAGTGGGATTCCCTCTGGAATCCAATATTTCTCTTGCCCAAACTTTCTCGATCTTCATCATGATTATTCCTCAATCGGATTATAATAATTCAAGTGATCCAGAAGAATATTCTTATCCTTCTCTGTGAAATCTCTTGTGCTAACTGAAACTACAAAAGTATGTTTTTTATCTGTTTCGACCAAAAAAACCTGGTGTAACATCATGAACACAGAATTCATTCCATTCCTATCGATCAACTGATTAAGATTGTCGAATACTATTACTGGACGTTCCTTTTCATTCACAAAGGAAATTATGTTTGATATCATCGTTCCGAGTTTATAGACGTTGAAATATCCACCTCTGGGCTTAGATGACAGCGTACGTATATCGATATTTGAGCCTCTATAACGCTCCTGCGTAGCCTTTACCTTTCCAGATGTTATCAACATGATATCATATCCTTCCTGGCCGAATGAAAGTATCACATCAGCAACGGCTTTAGAATTGTCCTCAAAAAGAACATATGATTCTCCAAATACAATCTTTCTCTCAGCAAGACTTTTTACAGTCTGAACTGCGTCTTTCTTTTTAAAATGACGATATTCTTTTTTCTGTTTAACCACTTCCTCTTGTGGCATACTTAGGGCTTTTACCGCATCTATAGCGTCTAATACATCCGACGATTTGAATGGTTTTTGTATGTGACCTTTGATGAATGCATTATCTGTTGGAATCTGCTCATCTCCAGTCCTTAGAATTATAACACTCATTTTTCTAGATACGTCTTCCTCATGGACCCTGTCGATGATACCGAATCCATCTCCTCCTAACATATCCACATCAAGAATTATGAAATCATATTCAGAACTGACCACTTTGCCTACTGCAACATCTACAGTATCTGCAGTCTCTACCTCATAATCAGCATCGATCAAGATCTCCTTCAAGATCTCCTGGATGGCGACGTTGTCATCAATAATCAAAACCTTCATCCAAATACTTCCTAGGAACGGATGCCTAAATTCTAGACTATCTTTGAACTATATTAAAACACGTAAAAATATCTATATTGTGATTAATAACAATTTGCAGAGCCGAAGCTCAAACAAATGAAATCGGCCGCACGACCGAAAAAATGAATTGAAGCAGATTTACTGCTTCCTGCTCTCTTTAGCCTTAGGCCTGAGATTGCTATATCCACATTTACGACATTTAGCTGCCTTTGGTGGATTCGTTGCGTAGCAATTCATGCAAACGGATTTGTCAAGGAGCCTGTGTTCGGCCTCTTTGAAGCGTGCCATCTTTTATTCCTCTGGCAGTCTCATTATAGAAGTATTATTTATAGGATTCGACAGAACATCATCTAAACAGAGAACGTTGTTGAACAAAATCGGCTATTGGGTCCTTGGATCCTGCCCCTACCATTTCATGTGTTACAAAATCTGGTTCCAGCGCTTCTACCAACTGTATACATCTGGAGTCTGTAAACGGTCTGTGTTGATCTATCTTCATAACATGAGGATACGATCTCTCTAAGGTCTTGAGAATAGACTCTGATCTAGGGCGCTCCGAAGTTTCGAATGTGTTCCTATATTCTGCGGACGTGCTCATATGAAAATGCATCGTTCCAATACGTTCCTTCATATCTATCGGAAATCTATCGAATATCTTCAATAAACTGTCAATCACAGAGGTCTCATTATATGCATCAGAAAGAGTATTCATCATATGTCCAGTATCAAGACAAAATCCCCAATTATCAAATTCTATCTTATTCTCTATAAGTTTGTATTCCCACGGTTCCTTCAATTTAAGGCCAGACCACCAAAGATTCTCAAATGCTATCTTAAACGGCGGTTCTCCGTTTGGAAATTCAGAAACAACTTGGTTCATCATATCACAGAATGCGTCGAGGACCTTATGGTCGTCATCCGTATGTTTACGTAACATCACCTGATCTATGTTCGTGTTCCCAGCATGCATAACACCATAAGCCGGTCTTAAGACAGAAGCAAAGACAATACCCGAACGAATATTCCTCACCATCTCTTCTCTATCTCTTCCAAAAAGAACATATTTCACGTTGTCTTCATCGAACTCGTCCTTAGGAGTATTGCCGCACCAAGCTCTATACCAATCAATAGCAAATGGAAGATGTACGGAAGGAGAATAGGGAATATACTGCTCTGGAACATTTTCAAACAATGTTAACAATTCCAATCCATCGCATCCGATAGACTTCAAACACGAAGATATCTCTGATACATTTTCCGACAGTTCCGTGAGGGGCTGACATACAGAAAAACTATAGAGGTGTTTCATAAGACTTGTAAAAATTTAGAATTGGAAATAGTTTTACTTTCAGATAAGCTCAAATGCCGCGTTAAGAGCCGCTTCCACAGCCATTGAATGAGTTTGACCACTTCCGACGATTAGAACGTCATCCTGAGTCAATCCTGCATCTTTACGTATCCTGTAAGCGATTTCAGGACTCTCGCGATCGAGGTTCCAATCTGGGGGTATCAAAAGGATACCGTCCCTGATCACAACCGTTGTACAGCCTTGCGCACCTACCTTTATGCCTGCATCACGTTGTTGCATACCGTTGTGGATCTTGTTCGAAACACCGAGGACTACAACACCTTGAGTGAACTCACCCACAGTCGATTCTCCAAGTTGCACATCAACAATCCTAACAGGTATCTGATCAAGGAAAGACATGCCTGCTTTGGTAATGGTTATCCCCGTCTGTTTGACGAGGATGAAACCCCATTCCTTCAGCGTATCAACTATCCTGCGCATACTTCCCTCGCCAATACCTACCATATCTGCGAGTTTCTTCCTGCCTATCCTTCTTCCATCAGAAAGCAGGTAAAGCGCCCAATAGATATTCGCATCACTGAAACGAAACATCGGTCCGAACTGGGGAACTTCCATTATCTTCATGTTTAACGGTATCCTAAAGCCACTTCATTCGATATAAATCAGAATGTCCTAACCTTACCGTTGACGATAAGCTCTGTTACCTTATCAACATTATCCAACCAATCCGCTGTAATAGCCTCGGCCTCGGATTTCCATGTGTGGAACTTAGGATTAGAATCCATACCCTGCGCAACAATGTCAACCGATGCGTTGAGAGGCTCAGAAACAGGCTTTCCGATCTGTGAAAGAAGTCTTACGCGGATCTCTGCTTCATCGGTAACCTTCTTTGCAACATCATCTGCTATAAGCTTAGACATGATATTGTAGATCTTTCCGATGTGTGTTATGGGGTTCTTTCCTGAAGTTGCTTCCATCGACATAGGCCTGTATGGTGTTATCAAACCATTACACCTGTTTCCTCTTCCTACGGATCCATCATCTCCCATCTCCTGAGACATTCCGGTACATGTGAGGTAATAGACTTTTCTCTTGTAATCATCACCGGTGTTAATATCGATCTTGAGATCGACCTTTTGATCTCCGATGATCTTCAAACCATTGTCGTAGATCTCATCGTACATCTGTTTTATATTGGATTCGTATGCCCCCGCATCCTCGATGTATTTATCGATCATTGCACAGGCAACAGTGAGTGTAACTTTGTTACTAACCCTTGATGCCATGACCTTGACATCCTGTCCTGATGCAGGAATCTTCTTTTTCATCTTTCCGTTGATGAATTCTTCTGTTTTGAGGGTGAGCTTATCTGTTATTGAGAATGGAGCATAGCCGACACCGAATGAGGTATCATTTGCGAGATGACCTGATGCTTTATAAACACCGGTAAGGTCATCTGAACCCATTCCTATCCTCGCATCGACAACTACCTCGGAGTCTACGTCTAGATTTGGGAAAGTCTTATCGAGATATTTCCTGGCTGCTGCAAGTGCAACGGGTTTACATGGAAGAGATTTTACATCATTTCCATCATCGATGTGCGTTGTTGTACGTCCTACTAGGAGAATGTATGAAGGATCGATTATACATCCGCCACCGAACTTAGGTGCTGCCTGTCCTGCGCAGATCTGTGTCTCGTCGGTGTTATGATGAAGAACGTGTCCAACCTCTTTGATGTACATCTTGCAGAGTGCTCTTGATACTTCTTCTGCGAGTGCGTCTGCGACACTATCGGGGTGACCGATTCCTTTTCTTTCTACAATCTCAATCTTCCTCTCGGGAAGGGGTATCTCATTCACGCCGTTTACATAGATATTCTTCTTAGCCATTTTTATATCTCCATTTGCCGAAATTATCCGGCGATAGATTTGATTCGAGATGTAGTAATAATTCTTTATTAATAAATAAAATTGACAAATGTATTCTTATATGAATATTTTGATTACTTCTATATGAAATTCCCTTCCGCTTCCGAAATTAGAAAGATCAGGAAGACCCTTGATATCACACAAACAGAATTGGCACACGAATCCGGAATAAGCCAAAGCACTATCGCAAAGATAGAAAGGGGAAGAATCGCAGCAAGTTACGATACAGTCGTGACACTCTTTGAAACACTAGAACGTATGCACCACGACGGAAGAAGAGATATAACAGCATCCGATGTCGCATCCAAAGATGTTGTAACGATACAAAGCACTGCGAAAGTACACATAGCTACAGAACTCATGAGAACCACAGGGTTCTCGCAATTACCTGTGCTGGCAGGAGATACACCCGTAGGAAGTGTATCCGAAAGAGGAATATTCGACCTCCTCAGAAAAGGAAAAACAATGGAAGAACTTAAAGATGCTATCGTATCTAATATCATGGATGAATCGTTTCCCGTAGTCACAGAAAATACTTCGATTACTTCAGTGACTACTATGATGTCAGATTGTAATGCGGTCCTAGTAGCTAAAAAAGGAAAGATAATTGGTGTTATAACAAACGCCGATATGCTCAAACTTGTTTGACACAATCCTTTGTAACGGTGAACATGGCCATATCATCCACTAAAAATGTATTCTCAAATATCTTCTTAGCTTCATTCTCTATCAGTTTGCGATCATCATAACGATTACTCACATGTATGAGTATCAATGAAACGCATCCTGCATCTCTTGCCGTTATAGCTGCCTGCGTAGCAGTAGAATGCCAATGTTCCTTTGCAAGATCGATATCATCATGTGAATAAGTAGCCTCGTGAATAAGTACAAGCGCATCCTTCGCCGCGTTGAATAAGGGTTCACAGGGAATAGTATCTCCAGAATAAACAATAGAGCATCCTGGCCTTTCCGGACCCATTATCATCTCCGGCGTCACACCGTTAACGGTCTCCCCTTTCTGTATTCTAGCAAAATCCGGGCCAGGGACAATACCGAATCCCTTTGCCTTCACCTCATCGAACTTCCCTCTAAGTCCCGTTTCTCTCAATATATATCCCAAAGAACTCGTATTATGCTCTGTTTTGAAAGATGATATCGTAAATTTATTGAAATGAATTGTGTCTTCGGGTTCCAACTCCCTAATGTCCAGATCATATGAGATTTTTCCTTCGCATACTGATAGGACTCCTATAAGGCCTGCTTTGAAGCCTTTGGGCCCACAGACTATCAAAGGGTCCTTCCTTCCGGAAAGACCCATTGTCTGAAGAAGACCAGGAAGACCAAGAATGTGATCCCCGTGCATGTGTGTTATAAAAATACCTGTGACCTTCATAAAAGACCAGGGAGATATCATCATCTGCCTTTGTGAGCCTTCTCCGCAGTCAAAAAGGATGATGTCCCTACCAACCCTAACAGCCACACAGGGAAGCGCTCTGTCCCTAGACGGCACACTAGCACCAGTGCCTAAGAACAAAAGATCTAACATCTAGACTCCGATCAATAAACTGAATCTAGTTCTCTGTTGGTCTTGGTTTCTTTCTTGAATTCTTTGTAATGTTCTTTACACAAATGTACGTTGCGCAGATCATTAGATTTGAGTTTCAAAGTCGTCTGAGCCACCTGTTTTATGTTCAATGATCTCTCATACTCCTTGTCACAACCTGCCACATCACATATCTTAATGTCTACTGAATGTTTAGCTTCTGCCATACATCCTATATTGATGTGGAAAGATATATTGATTTCCCGAAATAAGAACTAAAAATGTCAACTTCAATATCAAAACTTTATCATTACTAAAACAAAACGCAGTAAATAAATTTACAATCTATCATTACGCTGGTTCAAATATGATGATAAGAACTTTGCCTCAATATTATACACTTTCCAAAAAATATGCTTATGTTTTAAACCTGTATAACCAAACAAGTGATACAATTGCTGTAAACACATATTTTAATCCGCGTGATTACCAACGTACTTTGATTTCTTTGACAATAACAATATTTTGACTAAGCATACACAAAATTGGAAAAATCATCTATAACCCCAAATAATATCTTGAAAAATCGATTACAAAACTTACTTTCTCTGTATTACTACTTCAAATTATAAATCCAAGAAATACATCACGCAAAATATGACCAAGATTGCACCATCAATGCTATCCGCTGATTTTTCAAAACTCGGAGAGGAATTGAAGAGAATAGAGAAGGAAGGAGCAGATTGGGCGCATATTGATGTCATGGATGGAATGTTCGTCCCCAATATAACAATCGGACCGTCTGTAATAGCATCTATCCGTTCACTCTCGAAAATACCATTCGATGTCCATCTCATGATAGAGGACCCGATAAGGTATATTGATGATTTTACAAAGGCTGGAGCAGATATTATCACCGTTCATACAGAATCAAGCGGAGATATTCTAGGAGCTATCGACAATATAAAAGATAACGGTTTGAAAGCAGGCATCACACTTAATCCTAAAACTCCGGTCAAAGATCTTGATAGATATTTAGATAAAATTGACCTTGTACTAATAATGACGGTTCAAGCAGGTTTCGGAGGACAAAGCTTTCAAGAGGTCGGACTTCCGAAGATATCCTATGTGAAAGAATATGCCAATGCACAAAACCCCAAGTTGGAAATATCCGTAGATGGTGGCATTAATAGAGAAACAGGAAAAAGATGCGTAGATGCAGGAGCTACTGTTCTTGCAGCAGGAAGTTCACTTTTTAAACTCAAGGATATGGCCTCCGAGATAGCATTGTGGAAGACATACGGCCCCAATGCAAAGAACTGAGGTGTAAGTAAATGGGAGTGAATCTTTCCGGCCTTACAGAGTTCAAAACCATTGAATTAAGCGATCTATGCGGAAAAACAGTAGCCATCGATGCTTACAACACGATCTACCAATTCCTTTCTATCATCAGACAACCTGACGGAAATCCTCTGAATGACAAGAACGGAAGGATCACTTCACATTTATCTGGAATTCTCTATAGGACCTCCAACCTTATTGCTCAAGGTATAGAACCTTCTTTCGTATTCGATGGAAAACCCAACGTACTGAAAAAAGCAACCCTTGATAAAAGAAAAGATATCCGCGATAAAGCTACCATCGAATGGGAAACTGCAAAGGAAGAAGGAGACATAAAAAAAGCATTCTCCAAAGCCCAGCAAACCTCTAGGATGACTCCTGAGATCAGAACATCTGCAAAAGAACTGATCGATTATCTAGGACTCCCTATAATAGATGCTCCTAGCGACGGAGAGGCACAGGCAGCATACATGTGTAAAAAAGGAGATGTTTATGCATCAGCTTCTCAAGATTTCGATTCCATTTTATTCGGTGCTCCAACACTTGTGAGAAACTTGACGATAACCGGAAGAAGGAAAATCCCTGGAAAAGAACAATACAGAGACGTTAAGACAGAACTCATAAACTCTCAGGAATTCTTTGATTCGCTTGACATCACCAGAGAACAACTGGTAGATGTCTGTATCCTTATGGGAACAGACTTCAATCCCGGCATCAACGGCATCGGCCCCAAGAAAGGATTGAAACTCATAAAAGAAAACGGAGACCTTGAACACGCGCTCCACACGATCGGAGAGGAAATCCCTGAGTATCAGGATATCCGTGACATCTTTCTCAACAGTACTTATTCTGATGATTATGATCTGAAACCTAAAAATATTGACAGAGATGCAGTCATCGAAATGATGAAAGGTTACGACTTCTCGCAGGATAGGATAGAAAACACTCTCAATAAGATCGAAGATTCCCGTAAAGCTAACATTGCAAAGAAAAAACAAAGATCGCTTGATTCTTGGTTCTGAGTCTTTTTAACAATTAAATATTTAATCAGGAGGATAATAGTCCTATTGATCGTCAGACAAGATAGTTCTGAAGATAAATGAGGATTAGCGATGATAAAGCAGGTCCGCGCGAATTATGATGCGCCAACAATTGAGAAGGAGATTCAGACTTACTGGAAATCCGAAAATGCTTATGAGAAGACTAAAGAACTGAGGTCAGCTGGAGAGAGATTCTACTTCCTTGACGGTCCCCCGTACACAACGGGTTCTATCCACCTCGGAACTGCGATGAACAAGACCATTAAAGATATTTTTATAAGATACTGGAGAATGAACGGATACAACGTCCGCGACCAACCTGGTTTCGATATGCATGGCCTTCCTATTGAAGTTCAGGTGGAAAAGAAGATCGGTGTACATTCCAAAAAAGAGATCGAAGAGATCGGTATCGATAAATTCGTAGAGACCTGTAAGAAATTCGCTTATGATCTTCATGGAAGCATGACTGAACAGTTCAAACAACTCGGCGTATGGATGGATTGGGACCATCCCTATCAGACACTTAAATTAGATTTTATGGAGTCTGCCTGGTGGACAGTGTCTCGCGCATACGAACGCGGATTATTAGGTCCTGCAAACAGAGTCGTCACTTGGTGCCCCAGATGTGAGACCGCTCTCGCAGAGGCGGAGATAGAATACTGGGATGAGACCGACCCATCTGTGATGGTCAGATTCCCATTGAAAAATGACAAGAGCGTATCTCTTCTTATTTGGACGACAACTCCTTGGACACTTCCGTCCAACATGGCAGTCGCCGTTCACCCTAAATTCGATTACGCTAAGGTCATACTGACCGGACCTAACGGCTCCGAGACAGTAATCTGTATGGAATCACAAGCTGAATACGTCATGAAGAAGGGCGGATATGAAAACTTTGAACTCGTTGGAAAAATGACCGGCAAACAACTCGAAGGCCTGGAATATATACCGCCATTCGAGATCGATGAGGCATACCTGAAAAGAAGCGAATGGACATTCAGGATCGTCACAGCAGATTATGTCGAGAAAGATAACACAGGACTGGTCCACACCGCACCCGGTTTCGGACCGGATGATTATGATACGGGTAAAAGATATCATATCGAACCATTCTGCCCTGTAGGAGAATCAGGGAGGTTCACTGATGAATTCCCGATGATGGCCAACAAAAAGGTCAAGACCGTCAATGATGATGTGGTGAAATATCTAGATGAGAATAAAATCCTCTTCAACACAGAGAAGATCAAACATAGATACGGACACTGCTGGAGATGCAAATCACCAATCATCTACAGGAATACACGTCAATGGTTCGTGGATATACCCAAAGTAAAAGACAAAATGCTCAGCGAGATCGACCGTGCAAAATGGGTTCCTGACTGGGCAGGTGCCACAAGAGAACGTAACTGGGTAGAAGGCGCCAGAGAATGGTGCGTATCCCGTCAGAGATATTGGGGTATCCCGATACCTGTCTGGGAATGCGAATGCGGTAACACAAAGGTCGTCGGCCAGTACAAAGAACTGGAAGAAGGCAACGGTTACACGCCCGGCATGGATACTCATAGACCTTGGATCGACAGTGTCACATTCACATGTCCAAAATGCGGAAAAACAATGCACAGAATAAAAGATGTACTTGATGTCTGGTTCGATTCCGGAGTTGCTGCGTGGGCACAACTGGGATATCCTGCAAAGAAGGACGAATTCAACACCTGGTGGCCCGGCAGATTCATTGTGGAAGCGCATGATCAGACAAGAGGATGGTTCTACACTCAATTGGGTGCAGGTGTCGTTTCATTTGATAGAGCACCTTACGATGAGGTAATGATGCATGGATGGGTGCTTGACCCCAAGGGACAGAAAATGTCCAAATCAAAAGGCAATGTAATTGAACCGTTAGAGATCATCGATCAACTCGGTGCAGATTCATTAAGATTCTATCTGATTGAATCCAACGCCCCATGGGAAGATACCGCTTTCCAGAAAGACGGACCGAAAAATGCAAGAAAGGTTCTCAATACCTACTGGAACGTTGTGAACTTCGCTTCAACATATATGATGATCGATGAATATGATCCTGATGCATATAACTTGGAAAGTGTTCAACCATATCTCAGAGATGAAGATAGGTGGATGCTCTCAAAGACGGAAAAGGTCAAAAGATCTGTTACCGAAGGTCTAGAATCCAGAGAATTGCATAAGGCTGCACGTGCTCTGGAAGACTATATAATGGAGGATCTTTCAAGATGGTATGTCCGTCTTGTCAGAGATAGAAGCTGGACAGAAGATGCGAATGCAGAAAAAGACAAGATCGCTTCTTACTACGTTCTTCACTATGCTATTATGAATACTGCGCTCATAATGGCTCCATTCACACCTCATATCGCTGAAGAAGTCTACCAGCACATGGGAGGCGAGAAACTCACCATCCATATGGAAGATTGGGTAGTTTGCAACAAATCGCTTATCAATGAAGATCTGGAACACAGCATGACCCTGATCCAAAACATCATTGAAGTCGTAGCGGCAGAAAGGGCAAAGATGGGAAGCAAGCTCAGATGGCCTCTGAAACGTATATTTGTCTGTGGAACAGACAACAAAGTTAACGATGCGGTGCGTGTCTTCGGAGATGTCCTTGCACAACAAGGCAACATCAAGACGATAGAGTACATCGAAAACGATACGAACGAAAAAGATCTCACTCCTGTCGCATTCAAAGAAGGCGAGATCTTCATCGACTTCAACGTCACACCAGAGATCGAGGCTGAAGGATATGCCAGAGAACTTATACGTAGAATCCAACAGATGCGTAAAGATATGAAACTCAAAGTTGAACAATATATCAACTGCGAAGTATCCGCCGAACCATATCTCGTAGGATTGTTTGAGACATGGAAAGACCACATATCAAATGAAGTCAGAGCAAAGAAGCTCACATTTACTGACAGCCCCGGCGGAGATTCCGTAAAGACGTGGGATGTCACAGGAAAAGATATCGTTATCGGCATCAGCTCTGCAGAACAGCAATAAACAAATTTAAATTAAAAGAGGGTGGAATTTAGACACCACCCTCGATTTTACATTTTCAACATTTCAGCAACTATCTCATTTGTCTTAGCGACAGTTGTCTTTTTTGACTTCATTTCTTCTACTGGAAACCATTCATATGAAACATTCTCATGATTGAGGACTGGTTTTGCAGCACTCAACTTGTACATAAAAGGATACACTTCCCATATTACGTCCCCTTCTCTCACATAAATCTTGGGCCCAGATACATTTGGCTTATCAACAACTATCTGAGTCTCTTCGAATATCTCCCTTTTAGCCGCTTCTTCCGGCGTCTCTCCGGGTTCTATCTTACCTGCAACCAGCGATTGAACGTCTGGAAATGATCTTGCTGTTTTCGGACGTTTCAAAAGCAATACCTTGTCATCAACAATAAGTGCGGACGACACAGCGCCGATACACTTTACGCCTTTGATATCAACCGTTCCGATATCCCCATCAACTACAACCTCATCCCCATTACAAATAAGATCGACATCGATATTGTCAACCATGGGAATAGATGCTATCACTGCACCTGTCGTGACAATTGTTTCAGCAGACCTGTTGATAACAGCTGCAGGAGCCTTTCCATGGACCATTAGGTCATACATCACGAATGAACCGACTGTACTTCCTTTTCCTTTTGGAAATACAAAGATCTTATTCGAGATATTTCCGCCATCTTCCACTTTCAATTCTCCTGTAGAAGCATCTACTCCTCCGAGGAAACTGAACGCATCATTGAGTTTCACTACCTTTCCTGTGGCTTTTCCCATATAAATGGACCTTCCATTGATTATCACAAGATCACATCCATCAATTTCGTGATATCACGGCACATGGCCTTTTGTGAACATAATGTGGGAAGATAATTGCCTGCTTTGGCAGAATTAGTACCAGTGCGCTGAAAAATACCTTCTATAGGTGCAACGACCATACATGTATCTGCAAGAACAGGACCGAATTCCTCAAGAATCCTGACATCTTCTGGACATTGATCTCTTATAATAGAAGATGTACAGAACCATACTTCAACATCCTTATTTCTCTTCTTCTTTCCTTTCAAAAACATAGCAATATCGTGAATCTCCTTCACACTCAGATGTGGACATCCCAATGCAATGAGTTGAACATCATCAGTGGTATTGAGCTTATCATAAGCTTCCTGAAGTTCTTTCTTTCCGATATGAATAACATCAAGATCGCTCACATCGAAATTACCTGCCTCAGGCGTAACGCCTTCGACATGATATAACGCTACTGAACCTGCAGCAGCCATTGCAGCCGATAAAGTCTTAGCATCCTCTACGACAGGTTTGATGCCCCTGAAATACGGAACTCCTCCACCTATGGCCATTCCTACAGCCTGTCCTAACATAGAATAACTGAAAACTGAACCATCTATATCCGCATCAATCACGACAGTTGGCTTTCTATTCTCATCCAAATGTAAACCATAGTTAGCAGTTTTTCCCAAAATAGCCGCTGCGAGAGCCCCTGGACCACCTTCGCGGTTGGTCCTTGCTCCTATGTATGAATTCACAAACGAAAGCGCTGAAGATTCTGCCCATGCAACATGATCTCCAAAAGAAGGAACATTATCTCCCATGTACGGAGTGCATGAACATGTTGTTTTAATGCCCATCTTTCCATACAGATCTATTATCTTTAACTGTTTCTCTGCAAACTGAGGTGTTATGTGCATCTCTTTCCATCTTTCTCTGTCCATTCCAACGGGATTCAATGTTGAAGGAACAGATACCTTTGCTCCACTTTTTACCATATCATCCAGATACTTCAAACCACCATCGCCTATAGTCTTATACGATGCACCCGACAAATGTGCCGAAGTAATGTCTATAAGGTCCTGAGCTTCGTATATCTTACCGAGAGCCACTACAAGTTCCATTGCCTTCTGAGCACCTTCGCCCTGCTCTCCGTTGAAGATCGATTCTTCCTCCCTGGTGAGATCCATATCTATCTGTATCCTATAGAGGGATTAATCAATTTTGTTTTAAAAATAATCACTGAGGTATAAAGGGCCTAAGACAAACGGGGATATTCTGTTTCTCATCTCTGTGATATGCAACACATTCACAACACTTTCCATGTCTAGGACACTCGGTCTTAGGACAATCGCATTTCTCAACAAATCCTGGAATAGATGCCATATGTATGAAACAGTGCTTAGAAAATAGAAAAAGGTTTGGAATCAAAAAACCTCCGTTGAGTTTGAAAATTATCATATTTGCTATATCTCCTTTCTACCTCAGTACAATCGCAGACATTGAAATAACTTATAATGAATCATCCGTCAAAAGATGAAATCGATACAATTAGATAATCGTGATAAAAATATCCAGAACAAGATATGAATATCAAGCTGCAAATAACAAAAAAACTAAAAGAAAGTTTGAGGGTCATAGACCCCGATTTATTAACGGATCGTGCTTAATCTGAGAATACGCCTTTTCCGCCTGCAATAACTGTTCCTGCAGTTATGATTGCAGCTGCAAGACATCCAGTGTATGCATCAACTGCGTTTGCGCCAAATACGAGGTTTCCACTGAACTTTACGATATATGCGAGAATTACGAAGTAAATAATCGCGAATACGATGTAAAGGATCAATGCAATGATTGCGTTTAATATTGCTTTTCCATCCATGTATATCATTCCTGCCTTCTCAACAAATGATAAAGGCTGGACTCTAGATTTACATACTGGACATATAAAACTATCTATGAAAAACCCTTATTTTTCTACTTTTTTTACTTGATTAATCAACCTTAATAATTATCAAAATAAAATTAATAATTTAATATGAACGTGTTTCAACAAAAATACCATCTGGGTTAAATGCAAATTTTTTTAATTGAGTGAGCTCACCGGGATTCGAACCCGGGTCTAGGGCTCCGGAAGCCCCTATGCTATCCAAGCTATACCATGAGCCCAAAAATAATATCTGACTATAATAAGAAAGTAAAATTTGCCGGAGAGGGCGTAGATAACCCCCTTACCGGCGATCGAGGCTCCTTCATTGAGAGGGAGGGAGCCGAATGAAGACTTTCTCACTCTTTCTTGTTGAACTCTGTATATCCACAGTTTCCGCAAGAAACACGATCCTTGTGAGTTGCCATGAAGACACCAGGTCCACATTTTGGACATACCGGTTTGGTCCTGACGATTTTATTGCCATCGACCTTGTATGCATCTTTCTTTGAACATGTCTTTGATTTAACTTCTTTCTTTGCTGCCATTCAGATCACTCCTTTACTGGTGCTGCGTCTGTTGCAGGTGCTTCTGCTAAGATTCCGTTTCTCTTGAGGAGATATTCGTTCTCAATTGCGAGTGCACATTTCTTGCTGTCGTAGACCTTTGCATATCCTTTTGATTTTCCGATTCCGTAAACAGATTCGATCGTATCAACGACAACGCATTCTCTCTTGGTCTTAAATTTCTTTGCGATTTCCTCTGCAACTGCGTTCCTTACGGGGGTTGATTCTCCGAGGTGCTCAAGGGTAAATTCGATTTCAACCCTCTGTTGCAAGGGATTTTCTTTCTTACTTACTATTTCCATCTTCATTCTAACTCCTCCATTTTTTCTATGAGTATTAGAGTTTCCTCTCTTATGCAGGCATCCGTGGTGATTGCCTTCATTCCTTTTCCAGGCCAACCATAGATTATATTCGTGCCTTCTGGCGCAAAAAGGATACACGGCAACGTTGCCAGATCCTCTTCACCCACGACACGGATTATCTCATTATGCCCAGTTAAAGCATTTTTTATAGCCGTAATCAATTCAGCAGTTATTGTTCCTGCCTCATTCTTCACGACCGTTTCCTTCCAACCTTTGTTTTTTACAAGGGTGGCGAAATCCGTCATCTCACGCCTTTCTGTCATACCATCATAAATGGCAAGATCTGGCACAAGACCGTAATTTCTCACAACAAGCGATACCACGTCGCCCACTGTGATAAGCATCTGCTTAGTGTTAAGTTCTGATAATTCGCTTTCTTTGATGTCTTTTCCAAACGGTTTCTTGAAGAACTCCCTCATCTCTTCAGGAAGTCTCCTACCGACTGAATCCATCTCAGCGAACCTTCAATGCATATCTTCCGTTAGCTGTGATTCCCATTCTCTGGGCAATTTCCGATTTCTCGAAATCGATAACAGCTATGAAGCCCTGCCATTCTTTCGAAGTCTGAGCTCCGCAACGCGGACATGTATCATCTTCTGTGATGAAATTGCAACCTTTACATGCTCTGTAAGTCGGACCTGCCATCACTCATCACCTTTCTGCTGTTCCTGTCTGTTCTTGCGATCTTCCTCAAGCCACTGCAGTTTTCCAAGTCCGGGTTGACGCATCGTTAGCCCGATCTTACTGTCCTGCGGGTTCTTCTCATTGAGATCGATACTAACGACCCTCGCTTTAACGATATCACCCACTGCGAGTATCCTTCCAGTGTCTTTTCCGACAAGCCTCTGATTCATCTCATCGATATCCACACGGTCATCCATTACCTGACTGATATGAAGAAGTCCATCCAACGGACCGAATCTTACGAAAGCACCGAATTTAAGGACCTCTACCACTACGCCTTCGACTATTTCGTTGTCCTTTGGCTTGAATACTATTTGCTCGTATTTAACGGTCTGATAAACAGCTCCGTCTCCATGGACAATACGTCCCGGTCCAACGGGCACTACGTTTTTGATAAGAACTGAAAGTACCTTGTTCTCATCCAGTTTACCCTCATAGGTATCCCAGGTGAGTCCTGCAATTACTTTAGAAATATCCTCATCTAGTTCTGCCGGTGGGATACGTACAATCCTCTGGGCCTCTGTTAACATATACATGGCGGATCCTCTTGAATGCAAGTGATTATGGCTAACCTATATAAATTCATTCGTGCACGTTCTATGCGTGTAATATAATAAAAAGGCGCAGGAGGATTTTATTCCCCCTGCTGGATCTGATTAAAAAGTTTTATTTTCTAATCTTACACGAAGAGAACTGCTGTCACCAAACAAATGGTAGACAAGAGCTTGACCAACACATGGATCGAAGGTCCTGCGGTATCCTTGAATGGATCTCCGATGGTATCTCCGACGACTGCTGCCGCGTGTGCGGATGAACCCTTTCCGCCGTGATTTCCCTCTTCTATGTACTTCTTAGCGTTATCCCAAGCCCCTCCTCCATTATTGAGGAAGTTAGCCATAAGGATACCAGTAATTGTACCGACCATGATTAGCGCCCCAACTGCCTGGTATGCAACACCGTCGAAAACTTCACCGGTCATGTTACCGAATGCAAGCCTGTAGATTATTCCAAAACATACTGGTACCAGGATAGGCAAGAGTGCCGGAACGACCATTGCCTTTAATGCACCGCGTGTTGCAATATCAACACAAGATGCATAATCTGGTTCCTCTGTTCCTGCCATTATTCCTGGTCTTTCATGGAATTGTCTGCGAACCTCTTCGATCATATGTCCTGCAGCTGTACCAACAGCACGAATTGCAAGTGATGCAAAGAAGAACACGAGAACTGCTCCTACGAGTCCACCTACGAACACAAGTGGATTTCCAATATCTACGTGGAAAACATCTGTTAATGAAACGCCCTTGATTTCTGCAACGATCTCGAAGAATGCCGCAAACAAGAGGAATGCCGCGAGTGCCGCAGATGCCATTGCATATCCCTTCGTAAGAGCTTTGGTTGTGTTACCAACTGCATCGAGCTTATCAGTCCTTACCCTTACTTCGTCTGGCTGGTTGGACATTTCCGCAATACCGCCAGCGTTATCGGTGATAGGTCCGAATGTATCCTCTGCCAAAATATAAGCTGAAGATGCAAGCATAGCGATGGTTCCTACTGCAGTTCCATACAGTCCGAAGACCATTTGCTCTGTACCTGCAGGTGCCGCGAAATATCCTAAAAGGAATGTCGATATAATTGCGGTCACGATACAAACTACAGGCAATACTGTTGATTCTAAACCGAGACCGATACCATCGATGACATTTGTTGCTGCACCGGTTTCAGAGGCCTGTGCAAGATGTTTGACTGGTTTATGATCTCCAGTGTAATATTGTGTGATGTAAACGATAGCGAGACCGAGTGCGATACCGATAATACCGCAAATAGAATAGTAATACCAATTGCTACAATCTTCATTCAACAGATAATATGTTACGAAAATCAATGAAGCGATAACAATCGCTATGGTAAGATAATAACCTCTGTTCAATGCGCCGACGACATCTGATTTCTCATCCTTCATGCGAACAGTGAGTATTCCAATGAGTGATGCAATGAGTCCGAATGCCATGAGAACCAATGGAAGGTAGAACCAGTTGTTAGAAAGACCTATAGAGCCAGCATTATAAACAACTGCTGTTCCGATGATCATCGCACCGATGATCTCTGCTGCTGTTGATTCGAATATATCTGCTCCACGGCCCGCACAGTCACCAACATTATCTCCAACAAGATCTGCGATAACTGCTGGATTCCTGGGATCGTCCTCGGGAATTCCTGCCTCAACTTTTCCAACGAGATCTGCACCGACATCTGCTGCCTTGGTGTAGATACCTCCTCCGAGCTGAGCAAAGAGAGCTGCAAATGATGCACCGAATGCATATCCTACAACAGCGTGAAGTGTTTCAGTCATATTTCCGTTTATAAACGTATCATACACGAAAATGACCATGAACAGACCTGCAAGACTGAGTGTAGAAACCGCAACACCTGAAATAGCACCACCGCGGAACGAGCAAACGAATGCATCCGGGAATGAATTTCTTGCCGCGGCTGCTGTCCTGATATTGGAGTTGACTGAGATCTTCATTCCGATATAACCGGAAAGAATTGAGAATCCTGCTCCAATGAGGAATGCGATCGCGACCTTGTATCCTAAATAATTCTGGAATGAACTTACCAGTCCCGCCAATGCGAGAATTATTGCCAATATAATGCTGACGATTCCAATTGTTTTATACTGACGCCTAAGGTATGCCATGGCACCAGTCTCTATCGCATCGGAAATCTTCTGCATTTCTGGAGTACCTTTGTCCTTAGACCAGATATCTCTGAAGAAATACAAAGCGAAAGCCAACGCGATGATGGCTGCAATTGGGATAACGAACAGCAAATTGTTAACATCGAATATGTCAATCATTTTTTGTTTAACCCCTTAAAGTGTTGCTTCCCCGTACTGATTCTTCGTATATAACTTTTCAACGAGAATCATGAAATAGAACACATACACAGTATTATACGAACGGCTCTGATTTGAGGCCGATTCGGGAAGCTACATCGGCAATGCCTTCATAAGTAACGGTTTCACCACTCTTCTTCCAAATAACAAGCGATCCGTCTTCTTTTATACATCCGGGTCCAAAAGTAAAGATTGGATTGATTACCTCTTTGTGAAATACCGAACTGACACATATTGAACCTGTGTCACATGTCAAAGATACTACAACATCTACCTTTCCCAATACTTCCACATCTTCCTTTGCCTTTACAACCTTTTCTATGCATGAAGCATGTGTGAACATTATTCCAACGACATCTATGCCGTCCTTCTTCAAAGCCTCTGATAATCTCTTTGCCGCATCTGTACCACCTATATCATTGCAAAGCCTGGCACATGTATTGCATGTCCATATCAAAACCCTTTTTCCTATAAGCGCATCTCTTAGCTCAGGATAGTCTCTATCCCTTGCGATCATCAACATAATTAGCTATCGTCTATTGAATATATATGAATTGCATTAACTATTCAATAGCCACACAGGAGATTATTGCCCTCGTTTTAATATATTCATCAATAGTACAGCCTTAACAATATGCTCATAAAATTACAATGGACCCTATCGATGCTTTAATTCCTACTTGGTCGATATGCATAATCGCAAACACATTCACATCGACAATCGAATTATTTACGGCTGGAAACACTGATAACTTATTAGTACCGATTGGTATAACTATGCTACTCTGCCTGCTGAGATGTGAACAAAATGACGTGGTATGTGGTGGATGGAATGGATGGAAGCGGAAAATCTACCGCTGCATACGAACTGAAAGATATCTTAGAAACTAGAGGCAGGACTGTACTTCTGATCGCCCATCCAAATCGCAATACAAAAGTAGGGCGATTGTCTGCAGAATTCCTCACCAAAAAAGGTAAATCAGCAATTCTGTTTGCAACTGTGTTCTTTGGACTCAGCGTCATTCAATCACTTTTCAAAATAAAACATTCAAAATGTAATGATTTCATCTTTGTAAGATATACGCTGTCCGTATCATATCTTCCTGTGAGTATTGTAATGCCCGCATACAAAATAATCACTGCAATGCTTCCGAAACCAGATGTAAAGATATACAAGGATGTGGATGTTCAGGATGCTCTCAAAAGGATTGAGAAAAGGGGAGAAACTTTAGAAGTATTCGAAAACCTTGATGCGTTGATTGATACACGCGAAAAAATGCTTATGCTCACGGACGATTGGTATACTATAAACGGCCGTTTCACTCCCGATGAAGTATCAGATGACTTAATTAAAATCATAAACTCATAATAATCATTCAGATTTTTCTGTAAGCAATGTTTCAACCAATTTTACGATCTCAGCAGCAGAATCAGAATAACCTGATGCACCAATCTCATCACACCATTGCTGACTGCACGGTGCCCCACCAACAAGAATAAAATATGGCCGACCTTCCTCCTTTATGAGACTCACCAGATCCTTCTGAGCCACCAAAGTTGTAGTCATAAGTGCAGACGCACCTATAATAGATGAATTGTTGCTATCCGCAGCCTCAAGAAAATCATCACAAGATCTATCTGATCCGATATCTATAACCTCAAATCCTGCTCCACGAAGCATTGCGCAACATACGTTTTTTCCAATCTCGTGTATATCTCCCTGCACAGAGCCCATTATGATGCATCCTCTTAATGGACTGT
>JALNYB010000058.1 GCA_023230065.1 Candidatus Methanomethylophilaceae archaeon | reverse complement strand
CATGCGGGATTCGACTTTGATTTCAGTGCACATGTACATAGGAACGCAATCCGAACAGGGATATTTAACGGATGGCGTGGAGGGCGGAGAGGCGATACCAGATGCCGTCACGGGAAGGACGCGGACCTTCTCGTTTTATGACCCTAGGTCTTTCACGATTCGTTGCCGGACCGTCAACGGAAGCGGAAACAGAATATACAAATATCGTACGCGGAGAGCGATAACCGTATCGTTAGTCCCGGCGGCACTTTCGGAGGGAAATGAAATTTTCAAAACCGCGATGATTTTTACTTCAGATTTCCACGGCTTCACTTTGTAATGTGTGAAAAAGTTGTAATCCGATGTTGAAGTTTTACACATTCCGATGAATAAAATTTTAACATATCGATGGTAATTTTTGGAAATCCTTTGTATTTTCATCTTATTTTGAGCATATCCCAAGCCTGAGCAACACGCTGTATGGCGATCGAGGAGAGAATTCGATGTGTTCAGGGCATTCAGGCCCGAATGCCAAGAACGATCTCCTTCGTGTTTTGTCTTTTCAGACACGATGTTTACGTTACGGCCATCGTCTCCCGGTTCATTCGACCTCGATGTACGACCCGCGATGTGCGTTGCTGTTGTTGCGGACGATGATCTTCCTGTCGATCTGCTGCTTCAGGGCCTCTACGTGCGAGATTATCCCGATGAGCACGTCGGATTCGCTGAGCTCCATCAGCATCGCGATCGATGCCTTGAGCGTATCCTGGTCCAGCGAACCGAACCCTTCGTCGACGAACAAAGTATCGACGCGTATTCCGCCGTTGATCCTCTGGATCATATCGGACAGCCCCAACGCCAGAGACAGCGCCGCCATGAATGATTCTCCGCCGGAAAGCGTTTCGGACGGCCTCGACGTTCCGGTGTAGTTGTCGAAGACGTCGATATCGAGGCCGAACTTCGACCTTCCGTCCTTGGTTTCCTTGCGTGGGATAAGCTCGTACCTGCCGGAGGTCATCTTCCTCATCCTCAGGTTGGCGAAGTGCAGGACCCTCTTGAAGTAAAGCGACTGTATGAACGTCTCGAACGACATTTTGTCGCCCATAGCTCCGGAGGCGACGTCCGCTATCTCCTTGATCTCCTGCCGCTCCTTCGACAGTTTCGCCATGTCCTTGGACGCTTTATCGATTGTCTCCATTGCGTTTCTGTTGTTGGTTAGGCGTGTATTTACTGTTGTGATCCTGGAGTTTATCGCTTTGATGGCACCATCGATCTCGTCGATCTCTGAATCGAAGTACGACAGGTCGACCGGTTCTCTGCCATCGGTCTCCTTCGCAAGTCTTTCCAGATCTTTTCCGTTGATGCTGACCTCGTTGTCATATGTGGTTATATCTTCCTGCAGGGATTCGATGTCGGGTTCCTTGGAGAGCAATATGGCCGCGTTGTCGTCGTTGACGGACAGCCTGCGGTAGATATTTTCGAGCTCTTCTTCTTTTGATGATATCGATTTTCTCTTATCTTCGATCTGATCCTTGTAGCCCTTCAGCTCTGCCTTGGCGGAAGCCAGTTTGAGGTTTGCATCGTTCAGTTCTTTATCTGCGTCCGAGATGGCGGAGTCGATGGCATTCTTGGATTTTCTGAGCTCTTCCATCGCTGACAGCAACGACTCTTCGGAATCGTATTCCAGCCCTTCTCTCATCAGGTTCACCTTTTCGGTCTGGGCCACCAGGGTAACCTTCGAATCATTGAATTTTGTGTTTAGTTCATCCACGGCTTTGTCCGCTTTGGTTTTCTCTCCATCCAGAGAATCGTTGAATTCTTCACGGATCTCATCGACTCTTTTAGAAACAGGCTCGAGTTCCGTTTTCCTCTTTTCAGATTCATTGAATATGTTCGTCCTGCTTGCGGTCAGCTCTTCGAGGGCCTCGGCGACATCGTCGGCCGTGACGCAGACCATGCCCATGCCAGCGAGGCGGTCCTTGCAGTCGTTGAGGCTGGTATTTGCATTAGTATCCAGCAATGTGCACTCGTTGCTAATATTCGATACGGCGCTGCTCTGTGCTTCGTATTTTCTCTTCAGGACGTCTAGTTCTTCTTTAGTTACGCCACCCTCTGCGACGGTCGCCGGCGCGGGGTGGTGCTCCGAGCCGCATACCGGGCAGGGCTCGTTATCCTTTAGCAGCTGTGCGAGAATGCCTGCCTGGGATGCGTAGAACGTGCTCTCTTTTTTCATATGCTCTTCACGGAGCGACGTCAGCTTCTGAGAGGCCTCGCCCAGCTCTTTCTGCTTTGCTTCGAGAGAACTGTTCGATGTTCTGTGTTTTTTCAGTTTCTCGCTTATGTCCGAAAGCGCCTTGAGGTCATTTTCTGCGCTTTTAATCGAAGATTTAAGTTCGGATATTTTTTCTCCCACGTCTTCGTTCTCGTTTAGGAAAAATCTGTAACCTTTGATTCTTTCTGAAAGTACGTCTTGCTTATCCTTTGCACCATTTAGTTCTTTTTCGATTTGAGAGTGACTAAATGTAATCTTCCTGAGTTTTTCATCTTCCGAAGACAGCGAGGCGTACAATCCTCTCTCTGATTCCAGATTTTGGATGCGTCCCACCAGATTTTCAGATTCGGGCCTCTTGGAATCCGCTTCTTGCTTAGTTTTTTCCAGTGATTCGACTCTTTTCCGCAGAATGGTGACCTCTTTCTCGGCGCCGTTGATGGATTCTTCGAGTCCGGACACATCATTTTTCAAAGATAGGAGTGCGGACCTCGGCGCTTTGACTTGTGCGACGACGCTCCTGATGGATCTTAATTCCGTCCTCTTTCTTTCCATCCCCTCTTTCTTCAAACTCAGTTCTTTCGCCCTGCCGCGGGCGCTTTTCAGATCTTCGAATAGCCTGTTGATGCTCTCCGCTTCGGCTTTGGACTTTATCGCCAAGGTCATCTCTTCATTCTTTCGGCCTTGTTCGGCATTCAGCGAAGCGAGCTTATTTTCATCCGTTATGTTCTGTCCGCTCAGGATGTCGATGTACTCCTCGACGTATGCGGAGCCTTTGAGCTCCAAGTATTCTTTGTAGCGCGGGCAGCTCTCGTCGATTACGATGAAACCTCTCGCATTCTCTATTTTTGAGTCTGCGCTCTTGCATTTGTCGTTCAGGTCGCGGTACTTTTCCGACACGGACTGCTGGAAGGCTTCGACCGAGTCCGTGGAGAATATCTTGCGGAAGATCATCTCACGATCTTTCGTGTTTGTGTTCAGGACCTTCCTGAACTCGCCCTGGGCGATCATCGATATCTGCTTCCACTGGTCGTACTGGATCCCCAGTATCTCCTCTATCTTACCGTTCACGGAGGTCCACGCGGATTCGGCCCCTGATTTCCATGTCAGTTCGGCCTTCTGCTGCACGGTCTGCAGCTTGCTGCCGTCCCTGCTCGGGCGCTGGTACTGCGGTTTTCTGTATATGCGGTAGTCCGTGCCGTTGTGGGTGAAGTCCAGCTCGACGAACGTCTCAGTCTCCCTGGAGGCGAAGTGGCTCCTGAAGTCCTTGGCGTCGCGTTCGGAATCGGTCAATCGTCCGTAGAGTGCGAAGGTGATCGCGTCAAATATGGATGTCTTACCGGCGCCGGTGTCGCCGGTTATCAGGAACAGCCCCTTCCCTCCGAAGTGGTCGAAGTCGACGGAGATCCTGCTTCCGTAGGGTCCGAACGCGGACATCGTCAATTTATGGGGTATCATCAGATCAGCCCCGCATCTTGCATGGAATTTCGTACAACTTTTTTCTGCTCTTCCGACATATCCTTCCCGGACATCCTAGACCTGAAGAACTCGTCGAACTGCTCCTCGACGTCTATCTTCTCGAAGCGCTCCTCGTCTATCTCCTCGGTACTGCCGTAACCTTTCGGGAGTATCTCGAGCGAGATCACGTTGGGATAGACGTCCCTGAGCTTCTGCATAGGGTCCAGCGGGTCGTCCTCCAGCCTTACGTGGTAGAAGTCGTCCTTGTTCTCGGAGCGCTTCCCTTCGGCCAGTAGCCGGTCTAACGGACCTGTGATGACCTTCAGGTCCCTCAGGGGCCTCAACGGCACTTCCGTGACGGCCACGCCGTCGCCAACGTCTATCAGTGTAACCGATTTGTCCTTGGAGCATTCCGACGTCGAATATTTCATAGGGGACCCGCTGTAACGGACAGTATCCCTTCCGACCGACTGGGGGATGTGAAGGTGCCCCAGCGCCACATAGTCGAAACGGTCGAACAGCGTGAACGGGATCATCTCCGCAGTGCCGACATAGGCGGACTCGGAATCGGACAGCTGAGGCGACGATATCCCGCCGACGAACTGGTGCGTTATCAATATCTTCTTGTTATCTCCCGATAGGTCCGTATGGGATATCGCAGAGTTCACCGCATCGCCGAAGGACGATATCTTCTCGTCCTTGTGGATCTTGGAGACGTTGATCGGTCTTATGAAGGGGAGCATGAACACGTCCACGGATTCGCTGTTCTTGTCAAATGTGAACTTATCGAGCTTACCGTCGAATACGCCGCATATGTGCAGTCCGGCACGGTCGAAGATCCTGCTGCCGAAGCTCAGCTTCTCGGGGGAGTCGTGGTTCCCGCTTATCATGAATATTTCTATTCCGGATTTGAGCAGATCGGTCAGGAATCCGTCCAGCAGCAACGAGGACTCGCCGTTGGGCGATCCGCTGTCGTAGACGTCTCCGGCGATGAGGACGGCGTCCGCATGCTCGTTCTTTACTATGGTTGCGATCTGCTCCAGGATGAACCTCTGGTCCTCCTCCAGGTTCATCTCCTTGAGCTTCTTTCCGATGTGGAGGTCTGCGATATGGACGAATTTCATATGATCGTTCCGGAACGTCGTTTCAACTAATTAACCGGTATTCGTTTTTCTTATTGTTTTGTTATCGTCCAGATGTCCGGACGTATTGGTTTTTGGTAGTTAGGATGCGGTGCGATGTTAACGATGGCATTACCTTTGGGTAAGAGTTCGGGAAGGTCACCGAACAGCACATAGTCAGCATAACCGACCTCGGAATGATTCGGCATCCCCCGGAGTTCCAATTCGTCCCCCAGTCTACATTCCTTGCCCAATTCAACCTCTCTAACGCTTTATCGATCAAATCCCTGCGCGTTTGAAATTCGGTGTATGCCTTCTCATCTCGAGGCCCTTCGATCGTCATTGGGCCCTTTTTTCAATCAAAAACAGCTGTTTCAGCGAATAGTAGGATTAAAGACGACGTTGCAATAGAATAAAGGTCTCCCATCGTCAGATACGCCAGTATTGGAAAAACATATAGCTCTTTGAATAATCTGACACTATTTATTCAGAGAAGAGGGTATTGACTTGAATATTATTACCCTTTCAGAATCATCAGAATACAATGTGGAATAATCTGATTTGTATTCCTGTCACCGGCATATAATGAAATATTCATCTATATGCAAATTAAAAAATTCCACCTCGATTGTGTTAGACTTACAAGACCAGAGTTACAAAACATAAAATAACTAAAAATGCGGAGTGGGGCCTAACAGGTAAAACCCGTTCTCCCCTCTCCGATATTACTACGCTTTTACACTATTCAAAACTTGTGCTATATTAACTAAGAAACACATTTCAAAACTGTGAATTTGACATGTAAGATTATTTTCATTGATGAATCCGGTGCAGGAACGATTAAATTGAACAAAAATAGCCTGTGGGTGACTGCTGGCATTTTGTCCACACTATATACTCATGGCACTCTAACGGATGATTTTCAAAAAATGAAAGAAAAATTGATGAGGAATCCTTTGGAGGAATTCAAAGGGAGCACTGTGCCGAAACATCTACTGGATGGAAAAACAGAAGAGGATGCTGCAATTGAAATATCTAATCTGATGAGGAAATATGACATGACAGCCTGGATAACGGCGACAGATAGAAGCTATGCTCAAGGATCTGTAAGAACATTTGTACCGTCAAACCCGAAAGGACTGCAGGCAAAAGACATCACAAGAGAGCTCCTGTTGGAAAGAGTGTCAGGATATGTGAATTTACATAGTGATGATTCCTGCATATACCAGCTGATATGGGATCTTTCAGATGTAAGCGAGCTGATCGACTTTAGCGCTGTAACCTCAAATTATGTAAACCCTCACAATAACAAATCGTTGAACATGCAAATAATTCCCAAAATTCTTGGAGCGCTATCCCACGATTGGGTTGAATTGCAAATAGCTGACATTTTTTCCAACTTTGCACTAAACCACATTGCAATGGGAAAATTCACTGATGCCGACGAAAGGAAATCCCAGGCGTTTAAAGAATATCTCTATCCTATGCTTGCTAAATCAAATAAAGGAACAGATGGCGTTGGGTGGAAGACTCTGGGCCTCAATCATTTGTTCCCCCAAAACAATGGCAGAACATAAACAAAGATGTTTGAGAAAGGAAACGGGCACCAATCCATAAACGTCCATTGATGAGTCTGCTTTGAACGAGGAAGGCCCCATACCGGGCCCCCTCACATTAGAGGCGTAATAATGTTGAATATCACGAACCTGCTATTATTTAACGCCCCAGAGTACTGATTGACTTTTAAATCATGCGAAGTTAAGCACTTCCGAGATTGTTTTTCGATGAGGGTTTCGGCCCTGATTTTTGACGTTCCTATGAGAACATTCGCGATCTTTCTCGCGATTCCTTGCTTTTTCTTCCGGTGCAGAATCTTTCTGGAGAAAGCTACCGCTGACGATCTTGCACGACCGTGGCAAGGACGAGGAGTTCTCCGAAGGCGACGATGTGCTCATCGGTATGTTCCCGGATCGCTCCAAGGTCCCGGGCGTCGACGTGGACCGCATATTCTCACGATATCCTGCAGATATCGGGCGTGTTCTCAGCGGACGCTATGTGATTTGCGGGATAATCGAGGACAAAGTGCCGAATTCACGTTATATTCGCTATATAAATGCTTTATAAACAAGATCTGCTCAGAAAAATATAGCTACATGATTGTAGCTCGTCATCCGGGAATTACGGCTGAAAATGGCACCTATAATGGCCCTTATCCCACGGTCATTGTGAAGTTTATTTTGATTTAGCCTGAACTCTCGTATTCTGAGGGATGTGGTGGTCGTTTCGGGTGTTTCCTGGGGCTGAATGCCCCTGGAAAGACCCGAACGACAGGAAGAACATGATGAAAAATGCAGAACGATCAGCGAATGCTCAACTGTCAAATTAGTCTGATTTCAGAATCATCTATCGAGCTCAGGCGATAATACCGAATATCTTCCCGAAGAGATCTTCGCCGAACTGCTCAGCGAAGTCATAATGCCGGCGATAGAGGAGATGATCACCGATTCCCTGGCAAAACCAAACGCTTCATGCAACCCTGCCGAATGCAAAGGAGACTGCAAATTCTGTGAAGGAAACAGTATCCGCAGATCGTATGCATCCAGGGAAAGATAATCAGAACAGACGCAAAGAGAGAATGCTGAGGCGAAGAACATGAACATCAAGGCAATGGTCATTCTGGCCATGCAGTATCGCACTCACGTCCTTCGTTATTGTATCTGAAGGATCCGAAGATGCCGATCTTCCCGAACATGACCGCCTCTACGAAGCAGTGAATGCAACGTATTGCACAAATTCATCAACCGTATCGTTCTATCTTTCTGATCACGGCGGAGAATACGATCGCCGATGTCAGTGGAACATCATTGTTTTTGAGAACTTCCGGTATCGAAACGTTCGCAGCAGGAATTCTGAACGGTCCTGTACGCTTCCTGATACGGAATGCCGAATCTCTTGCAGATCTCCTTCAGACTTTCATATTCAGGATAGAAACGCTTCGAACCTTCGAAATCACAGACTTTGACCAGGACTTTCCCGTACGGGGTGTCGACCTCTTCGGCCCTTCTCTTCAGGGAGGTTCCGATCATCTCCGCGCGCCTTATCCCTATGGTGGTGGTCTCGCCGAAGATCACGCGCTCCATATCCTCTACGGAATCCTCCGAACATATGACCTCCAGCAGATATGCGGGACGATTCTTCTTCATATACACCGGAATGAAATGAACATCCCTCGCGCCCGTCTCCATCAGACGGTCCATGGTGTATCCCAGGGCCTCTCCGCTGCAGTCGTCGATGTTGCATTCGAGCTTCCATATCCTGTTGGGAACGGGTCTCTCCTCGATGATGAACGCCCTCAGTATGCCGGACCTGTCCGTGACCCTCTTTCCGGAACCCATTCCGGTCCTCACCACCGTATGTGCCTTCGGCATTCCCTTCTCGGTCCTGACGGCGGCCACTATGGCCGCGCCCGTGGGAGTGACGAACTCCCCTTCGGAATCCATCGGGTGCATCGGTATCGAGTGCGCCGA
>JALNYB010000057.1 GCA_023230065.1 Candidatus Methanomethylophilaceae archaeon | reverse complement strand
AATCATATATCATACAGTATTTCACGATTACTAAAAATTCTACGATATTAAACTGAAAAACACTCTCAGATAATTTATATATGAATCCCTTGGCGGTTCTGTGAAGACAGAATATAAGGTATGCATAGTTGTTTTGATGGCGATATTGAGCTCTACAATCCTTATTCCGGGATCTGATGCAGATGCCTCTCACGTAATATCCTATGATGATGTTGATAAAGATATCACTGTAGTATTTCCAAACGGAACATCTGTTGCGGAAGGAGGAGATTTTATCTTCACTGCAACATCAGAAACGTATAATCTTATAGAATGCGGAATATATTTTGTAGATCCGAATGAATCTGGAAAATATTATACTTATACTTCCACATACGCACAATCCGATTATTCCGTAACATACACCTTTGAAAATATAACAGAAAGCTCCGAAATGTACTTCGCAGACATGATTGAATACACTGCAACTGAAAAAGCTGCCATAGATGCGGGAATAAATGAAAGCAGTGACGACAATTCAGAAACCGATGTTCCGTCAGATACCGGTACAAGAACAGATTCATCTATCCTGATAGCATCTTTAGTTGCGTTCGCATCGATCGTATTGCTTGCGGCCTGCTTATACAACCTTAATTACTTTAATTCCATATACAAAAAGAACAGAGAGAATTTATAATGAAGACTTTAGACGATTTTTCTAAATCTCCGACCGAGATATACATCCTAGATACTGAGACCACTGGCCTCGACGGTGCTCCTATTGATGTCGTCGTAGATGTCGGTATATGTAAAGTAGACCTGGAAAAAGGTACAGTTGATGATGCATATTCAGAGATTGTCGGCCATGACATAAAAAAATGGAATGAATGTCGTAAAAATGCATGGATATTCCAAAATACGGACCTCACGATTGATCAAGTATCATACGGACGTCCGTTCGATACCATAAGAGACGAGGTCGAAAAACTTCTCAGAGGAAAATATCTGACAACCTATAACACAGAATACGATCTTAACAAATTCCTATACAGAGATCCATGGAATCTTAAAAATGTCTTCACAGAATGCAGAGATATAATGAAAGCTGCAACAATGGTTTGCAAACTTCCCAGCATATACTATGGACAATTCAAATATCCAAAACTTGACTATGCATACAGCAAGATTTTAGATGGCAAAGACCCTGCCAACATTCATGGAAAACAGGATCATCGCGCATTATCCGATGCAAGAATGGCATCACATCTGATGATAGAACTTTACAACGATAGCAATTACTTGCCACTCTGATCATCCTTTTCGCTCTTCGCGAACTCTGTGTGAAGTTTCTTATCATACATCTTTTCTGTAACATCTGTAAGCTTCGTGATCTTTCTACTCCTCAGTACTACAATCGCGCATAAAAACCAAAGAATAACTATTCCTATTATCAACAGTATGCGATCTATCGGGAAATACATCAACGATGTGAGACCTATCATCACCTGAGGTACATTGTACATTAAGATGACAACTCCAAAGAGCAGCAAAGCCAATATTGACGGCTTGAGATCCTTACAGATCTTCCTGTCAGGTGAATAGAACTTGGCCAAAGGATACAAGATGAAGATCTGAGATATTCCTGAAAGAACAAGGAATATCAGCATTGCATTCCTTGCAACGATCTCCGAATTTCCAGCATCTGTCAGACCCATATGTTTCATGAATTCATCCCACGACGAATAACCTGACGCATTGAATGTTTGTTGAAGAGCTTCTTCAAACACATTCATATCCATACTGTTGAACAACAAATACGTGGCAAGTGCGAATACTGCAATAAGTACGGCCATCGGTATAGAATATCTTAATACCGTCGGCAGGATCAAATCCTTATTATCAGAAGGTTTGGCCCAGATGGCCATAAGGAATGCTGCAAATGAAACCGTTATTAGAGCATAATAAGTATTCTGAATAGGAAGCATCGGCATCCTATTGAATACGATTAACAAAATCCCTACTATTATCGCAAGCACAAAATTCCTTGTAAGATATAATTTGAGAATATCACGCATTCCTGTAACTGTTCTCTTACCTTCTACGATAGCTTTTGGAAGCGCTGAAAAATTGTCATCCACAAGAACCATGTCCGCAACTCCTCTGGCGGCTCCGCTTCCACTTTGAAGGGCGACACCTACATTTGCCATCTTCAGTGAACGAACATCATTGACACCATCGCCCACCATCGTGACGTATCTTCCGTTCTTCTTCAGAGTTTCAATAACCATTTCCTTCTGATCTGGTTTCATACGGCCGAAAATATTAGTCTCGAGTATGGTCTTCTCCTTCATATCTGGAGAAAGAGCATCCAAGGTCTCACCTGAAATGATATTCCTTGTTCCCTTGATATCGGCTAATGTGAACAGTGCATCAACCGTCTCAGGATCATCACCTGAAATTACCTTGAGGTCCATTCCATTGTTTATAAATTCATCTATTATCTGCTTGCAGTCCGATCTTACTTCATCTCTTATCGAGATTATTGCAATAGGCACCAATTCAGGAACAACTGGCTCATCGCCATTGTATAAATTGACATCGTCTGCACCCCTGCATATGAGAACTGTTCTAAGCCCTTTCTTTGACTGTTCAGAAATCTTTGATGAAAGATCAACATCGGTATTCATTTTATTCATGAGAACGGACCATGCTCCCATGAAAATGGTGTGGACCTTGTTGTCTGAATTCACCTTTACAGCACTATATTTTCTGTCTGAGGAAAATTGTATCTCTTCTATGAGTTCCGATGGCTTCTCCCCTAACTCTTTGATGATTGCCTTAACCGTACGATTACTGCTTCCTGTGGATGTGACGAATAGACGAACAATGTCTATCGCTTCTTCTCTGTCGATTAAAGTCTCAATATCATCGTAAACGAGATTGTTCGTGGTGATTGTGCCGGTCTTATCCATACAAACTGTATCAACATGACTCATAGATTCCACAGAATTAGAATTCTGAAGGAGTATGCCGCTATCTGCCATACGAACGGCGGCGATCATATATGTGATTGTAATAAGCAAGAAAAGTGCAATAGGAACGATATCCAATATGATGACTGACTGTTTCAATGCTTCTACAACATCATTATGACTCACAAGATTGATGATCACCATTATTGCGAGATAGATGAATGCAATGATCATCAGCATCTCTGTAACTGTTGTTGTCTCTATCTGAAGTGACGTTTTCTTCTTTGTGAATTTCTTTGCGTTTGCCAGCATCTTTGTGGCAAACGTATCTTCTCCAAGCGCTGTTACTTTGAAATAAGCATCACCTATGATACAGAATGTTCCGGAATATATCATGTCTCCAACATGTTTCTTCCTTGTACTGGACTCGCCAGTAAGTGGGGATTCATCCATTTCCAAAGACCTTTCATCCAGGAGTTCTCCATCTACCTGTGCCTGATCCCCAACCGACATATGAATGACATCATCCATGACCACTTTTGATGGATCTATTTCGACCTCCACGCCATTCCTGATGATCTTTACAGTCGGTCTGAGGAGAAGCGCGATTTTATCCAGTCTTCTCTTGGCTTTTATCTCTTGAATGGTTGCTATCAAGACATTTACTAAAATAACGCCTGTTGCCGCCAAAGCATTTATTGGTTCATTGAAATAAAGAAGAGCAGCTCCCAATATAAACAATATCAAATTGAACATCGTGCAGACATTCTTGATAATTATATCTGCATAACTTCTGCTTACTGGAGACTCAAAGGAATTAACCATACCAGAAGATACCCTTTCCTTCACTTCCTGATCCGTAAGGCCTTTGAGTTCCATGATTATGAAATGCTCTCCTCTTATAAATCGGTATATTCTTTTACTCTCTGGGCAATGACACTTTTGTCGATAGGATCGAACTCCATCGTCTCTCCCCTGGATAGATAATCTATTACGCACTTTGCTGGAAGTTTATAAAATTCCGATGCTGCATGAGCGTAAATGCTTAATTGAACCTTGTATTCATCCTCGTATGTCTTCTCAACATCTGTTTTATAGTCATGAATGACAACATGATCAGGATATACCGCAAGAAGATCGATTACTCCTCTAAGAGTTGCATTATATTCATTGAAAGGAAGGGAACATTCTTTCTCAGGATACAGCAGATCTGCATCTGAAACAGTTTCCAATACTTTTTTGATCGCAGATATCTCAGGGTAACTATCTTCGATATCTTGCTTTAACGCCATAGAATATGCAATGTCATGGATCATTGTTCCATATTCCATACCTTTTCCGCATATTTCGTCACAACCTTCCTCGGGTGCGGCATCCTCATTGAACCTGAGGATGTCGTGAACTCCGATATTGGTTCTCCTCTTCTCGAATTTATCTATTAAAGGACGAGGAATGGATGAGGAAGATTCTTTCTTGTGTATAGAAATTCTCTTTCCCTTTCCAATACATCTTATATTGTGATTATTACTCAACGTCTTGAAAAATGACGAGCCTTTTGGTCCCGCCGTTACGGTGATATATTGTTTTGCTCTCGAAAGAGCAACAAACAAAACACGCCTTTCCTCACTATGATCCACATCAACAGTCTTCTTTACCAATTCCGTCTTCCAAGAATTCGTCAATTTCATATAATTGGTACCGAAACGACATATCTCTTTTCTACATCTAATACCAGTAAGATCGCTGAAAAAATAACTATACCCATCCTGTTTTGTATGCGGAAATACGCTCGATTCCACACCAGCTAGAATGACTATTGGGTATTCGAGGCCTTTAGACTTGTGGGCTGTCTGAATAACGACCGCTTTTCTATCCAAAAGACCATCTACCGAATAACTTGTATTTTTATCGATATCGGTCTCTATCATTCTGATCACATCTGAGATTGTGAGTAAAGAATTTCTATGAGATGATGAAATAACAGAGATTATTGTTTGAGTGATGTCATTATTGAGATCATAATATGAGAATATCGATGTTATCAGATCTGTTATTCTGCGTTTCTTCTTGATCAACGATATCCTCATCTCCTCGATCTCTTCCGGAATCGGCTTTCTTCTGTCGTATTCCCCTGTTGTCATAACACGTATCTCTGACAACGGATATTTGAGGTCTGCAAGAATGGCTCCCAATCCCCATAGATCATTCCTATTATTCACATACTTCAACCATGCAAGCGCAAGTTTTCCTTCTCTTGAACTCATGATCTCGACATCGCCCTGAAGGAACACGGGGATTCCTGCATTCGCTGCAGCCTCATTTATAGCACGACACATATTCGTGCTTCTGCAAAGTACAGCAATATCATCAAAATCGGGCTGTCTAGTACAACCATTATCATGAATTATGTATTTTCCGCTATTCACATAATTATCTATTCTGAAAAGTACTTCCTGAACCTCGTCATCCATACTGTCCGCAGCTGCGAATTCGATTGCAGTATCCTCTCCGATGTCTGTCCTTCCTGCTTTTATCGATGTAATATCCTTATTCAACTGTGCGACATCCAGTTTTTCATTGCTTGTCGCTGGGATATACAATCCAGAATATGCGGCATCTATTATCAACTGCGAACTGCGATAATTCGTATCCAACGACAATCCTTTTACTTCTGGTATTTTGAACGGAACCCGTTCACGGTCATCATTCAGGATGTTGAGCATCTCATTAGCCCTCTTCTCGAAATAGAGAATATTATCTGTCGAAACATATCTAAATCCGTAGATTCCCTGTTTCCAATCACCAACTACACATAGATTTGGTTCTTTCAAAAGCATCAAAGCGATCATTAACTGATTTCCATTGGTATCCTGGAATTCATCGATCATCATATATCTGCAAGCCATTCTTTCCCTTGTCTTATGATCGCTATAAAGAACGACAAAAGCGAATGATGAAACGAGGCCGAATGTTAATCTATTATCATTTACAGATCTTCTGATGTATTCATAATAAACATCATGGATCATATTCAGAAGATCAGAACGATCGTCTTCTGCTGCTTCTCTGAGAATATCCTCGGAAATGAGCGATTCTGGATCGATCTCATGATTAAAATTAGCATAATCCTCTGGACTGAGCTTGGAAATATCCGATGCTAGAACATATTTATCCTTCTCTTTGACCTTATTCATATCCTGAAGCTTATCGAATACGCATTCTACGTCTCCTTTGATTATAGCCCCTTCATTACCACCGAACCATCCTCTGCTCAATGGAACGACACCTCTGGACATCAAACGGTTGATCATACCGTACACTTCATTTATCATCTGACTTGCAAGTATTGCTTGATCTCCATAATCATCGCCGTAATCCGCAAGGAATCTATCCATGAAATCAGAAAAATAACTCTGATTCAACGTATCATTCTCGATAAGACGTGCTCCCCTAGTCAATTTTTCCTTGATTCCGAAGAATCTACTGATGCTTTCCGGAGATTCCATAACAACAGAATAACAGAATGAATCGAAGGTGCTCGTCTGCAGGAATTTTGCTTCAGAAGCATATTCTGTTCCTGCCAATTTTCCTTTGATCCTTTCTTCCATCTCCGCAGCTGAATTCTTTGTAAATGTAAGCAAAATGACATCTTTTGAACTCACATTATCTTTTGATATGATATTGATATAACGATCTACAATTGTGTGAGTCTTTCCCGTTCCAGGTCCGGCATCCACTAATATCATGCCTTCGGTCTGCTCTGCTATCCTTTTCTGAGAAGGATTCAGTTCACTCATCGTGATCACCTTCATCGATGGTTATCTTATCCAATGTGCACGCCTTGAAATAATTGCAACGCGCACAATCGCCTAATGGCTCTGGGGGGAAGAACGTATTAATCTGCTCAGACGCATTCCTATGAGCTTTCGATACATCGATATGAAAACTGTCCAATGTATCCAATGGAATTTCGACCTCTCCCTTTATATCATAAATACCTATGCCGACGAGTTTATTCAATTTTTTCAATGCACCCGTGACCATTTTACGATTAGTAATATTATCTTTTAGATCCAGACGACCCATGATTCCTGTTATCAGACACTCGTTAGCATCCCATTCCGAACCATTATTCCATCCATATTCCGAGACCATACCAACAAAGACGCTCCAGTTTTCTGCTATCTTCGAATATGATTTTATGTCCGCGAATACTGCTCTTATCGGAGAATCCGAACGACATATGAATTGTTCCGATGTCTCATTTAGAAGAACGATATTACGAACATTCTCCTTTACGCTGAAATCATTGTCCGTAACTGACCTCATACCTTGCCCTGCAGCATAGAACAAACTGAACGTACCAGGAATAACAGCTCCGCTGTCTCTTAGTAATGAAAGATAGATGATCGGCTGATATTCTACATAATTTTGCTTTATATCCTTATTCATCAGCTTGATCACATCAGCAGACCTTTTTGCTTTTCCAGTCTTATAATCAATGATGTGATTCCCTATAATAAGATCATAATTACCAATCAACGGATCTTTTTTTGAAATGAACTGGGCCTCTGTCATACTGCTGTATTTTTCACAATTCTCAGCAACCATGAACATATTCGGATATTTTCTCTTAGAACATTCTCTATCTAAGGGAACATCCCTGATATTCAATGAATCCAAGAATTTTATGATGTTGTTCATACATATCCTTATACTACTGTTATCAACATCTCTCATCTGTGCGCACGATATTCCTGAGTATCTGTCCTGAAGAACATCGATATAATGTTCAATGCCTTTTTCAGCCACCAATTCTGGATAACATAGATAAAATTCTGCAAACTCGTGTATGATACTTCCAAAAACCGTATTCTCGGAATCTATGAAAGGAAGAATATCACTGAACATGAATGCTCTAGGACATACGCGATAATTGTTGTAAGTGGATTTTGAAAACTTCCAATCATAAACCGGTTCGCTATCCACGAATTCCTCTCCCTTGAACGTTATCCTCTTTTCCTCTGTCACATACCAAGGACCTTTTACAATATGCTTACATACGTCCTTGAAACCCAATATCTCCGTATCCGTTCTACTTTCGTATATCTGTTCGAAGATAGAACATGGCTTAGACTCTTTTCCGGATCTCATCGAATTGACTGCATAGACCTTTGCAGTACCCTGTTGAAGCAAAACAGTAAACTTGATCATATTATGTTCAGCTTCGTTCTCTCTGTCAATATACTCCTTTCCAATAACTGAAGATGACCACTCTGGACCTATACCTACAAAAATAACAAAAGGTCTATCGATAAAAACGGATTTCTTACAATCCACAAGCAGTACTCCTTTTTTCTCCTCATCTGGTATCTGCTCGTTGTGATGCAGATCGGAAACATTGTTAACAGCGTAGATGATCTCATTGACAAGTTTTGAAGTTATTTTTTCATATGCAAGTTTCAT
>JALNYB010000056.1 GCA_023230065.1 Candidatus Methanomethylophilaceae archaeon | reverse complement strand
CGGTCCAAGAGACATCGCGGCCCATTCAGCATGGCTAACGATGAACGAGGTCAGGCTCATGGCAGAATCAGGCATGTCCATAGCATCATGTCCTGTATCCAATATGAAACTGGCAACAGGCGGAGTCGCACCTATACCGGAATTCCAAAAATATGGCGTTAACGTATCGATTGGAACGGATGGAAACACGACGAATAATAGTTTGGATATGCTTTCTGAGATGAAGGTTCTGGGATTATTACAGAAATCAAGCAGATGGGATCCGACCGTTACCCCTGCGCAGGACCTTTTGGATTTTGCTACAATAAATGGCGCAAAGGCCATCGGGATGCAGGATTCATTGGGTTCAATAGAGAAAGGAAAATATGCAGACATAGTGATACTCGATGGCAAGGCACCCAACCTAAGACCCCTGCTTAGGGAGAATATAGTAGCTAACATAGTCTATTCTGCTTCTACCATCAACGTGAAGACTGTTATCTGTCAAGGAGATATAGTTGTTAGCGATGGAAAGGTGACAACATTGGACGCAGACAAGATACTAGACCAATCAGAGGATATGTGGAAGGCGCTTTGTTTGAGGTAAAGATGAACGAGACCGATAGGGTAGTATTCAGACATCCGGACTGGAATTCGATAGCAGATAGTGGTAAACTCTGCGCAGATATGCACTTCCATACGAATTGTTCAGATTCATACACTGATATACGTTGCCTTATAGATCTCGCACGTTCAAGGAAGACAGGCGTGGCCATTACAGATCATAATCTTATTTCCTCAGTAATGGAAATAGATATCAAAAGATCTGATGTGTTCATCATTCCTGGAATGGAAGTGAGCACGTCTGATGGTCCTCATATTCTTACTTATTTTTACGATCAGAATGATTTAAAAGAATTCTGGACTTCCAATATAAAGCCGAAACTTCAGTCATGTCCTTGGTTAGCATTGAAAGGATGCACAGTGGAGGATCTGTTGAATCTGTTGGAAAAGGAGAATTGTGTCGTTTCCGGTGCTCATCCGATGGGTTATCTAGGTTCCAATAAGGGAGTAGAGGTCTGTAATGTGAAAGGTTATCTTTCAGACGAGGTCGTAGAAAGATTGGATGCGTACGAGGTAATATGCAGCGGAATGACAAGAAAGAGCAATCTGTGTGCATTAGAGGCCGCTCAGAGGCATGACCTTGCGTTTACTGGAGGAACAGACGGACATCTGCTATCGGAGGTCGGAAACGTCGTCTCTGTTGCGGACGCTGAAGATTTAGATGGGTTTTTAGACAGTGTTGTAAAAAGAAAGAACATAATAATCGGAAAAGAGAAGAATGTCTTCAGAAAGGTTAAAATGGGGTCAGCTTCGTTTTCAAAGTTCGTAAGACATGCTCCGTCAGCATCTTATGTTCAGTTATACCAAGGTGTAAGATCTGTGAAAAGGGGAATTAATAAAAAGTTAAAATGATCACAAATTGTGAAAGAATGTGATCATCTGCTAGGTTCAGCCTTTGAGAATATTAGATTCTTATACGATATGTTCTATGCATCATCCATCTTTGTTCATGAAATCAGAGTTGTCCGCTTACCAATCTCGATACACCTGTTTTGAAGCGTTGCCATGTTGTTCTGTTATGATACATTTCCAATGTGTATTCCGTACAGTATTCCAAATCTTCTAAGAATGCATCATTCATCTCTTTGCCTATTTTTTCTGAATATATCATGACGTTCGTTTCGAAGTTCAGTTTCATGCTTCTATCATCGAAATTAGCAGATCCCACCGAGCAATAATATCCATCTCCGACCAGAGTCTTAGCGTGAATGAATCCTCTGTTGTATTCGTATACTTTCACGCCTGCTCTCAAGAATACTGATGCCCAGTATCTATTTGCCCAATATACGAAAGGATGGTCTCCGATGTTTGGCATTATGATCCTCACATCCACGCCTGCGAAAGCCGCTCTGCGCACACAGTCTGCAAGTGCCTGGTCAGGTTCCAGATACGGAGTTTGTATGTACAGTGTCTTCTTGGCATTGGTAACGATATTAAGATACTGCATCTGGATGGGATTGTTCTCACTGACATCAGGTCCCCCGGAGATGAGTTGCATGCTGGTGTCTCCAGCACAGGTGTCATATTTGTAGAATCTATCTTCGAGTACGAGGTCTTTTTTGGTCGCATATCTCCAATCGGCAAGGAATCTGAATTGCATGGAAGCGACAGCTGTTCCATCTACTCTTACAGCACAGTCTCTCCAATATCCGAGAGGCCCCTTCCCCAGATATTCGTCACCGATATTGTATCCGCCCACATATCCGATCCTTCCGTCTATGATCGCGATCTTACGGTGATTCCTGTTATTTTTTCTGGGACTCAGCAAGCATGTCCAAGTGCTGTGAAAAAGAGAATATTCTCCTCCGGCCTTTTTGAGCTTCATAATATTCTTCTTAGGGCCTTTGTTGTTTCCGATGGCATCGATCATCAATTTTACTTCAACGCCGCTCTTCACTTTGTCGATCAGGATATTCATCAGTTCATTGGATATTCTATCGTTTCTTATGATATAGTATTCGAAGTTAATGGTCTCTTTTGCATTTCTGAGGTCTTCGAGGAGCGAATCGAAGTATTTTTTACTCTCAGGGAGTAGAGTAACGTCGTTCATGTTGGTATATAGGACCCCGCCGGCGTTTTGTATGGTATTTGCAAAATTCAGTTTCTCGGCATTTTCGGGATGACTTTTCAATTCCTGTTCCATAATCATTTTTTCAATTTTTAGGACCTCTGCGAGCTTTTGATCTTCTGTTGCTTTATGACGAAAGGTTCTGGTCGAGTAGAACGTCTGTCCGAGGAATAGATATAATATGAAACCGAAAAGAGGTAAGATCCACAGAACAAGAATCCAGATAGCCGTGCTTTTAGGATCATTTCTTTCCCAAAAAAGCATCGCAATCATCAATATGATATCAATCAGGAATATCAGAAGATAAAGGTTATCCAACACGAAGCCGACCATGTCCATGTTGAATGTAATCTTGTTATGTAACGTTTAATACTTTTCGAATATTTTTCATAAAGCATTGATTCTTGTTTAGTCAGCAATCTTTATCAAATAAGATAGATTTAGTATTTCTACAGAGGTTATGATAATGTCATCCGAATATCCGATCGAGATCGTCAACTTAAGGAAGGAATATGGTTCTTTCGTTGCGGTCAACGATCTCAATCTAAAGATCAAAAAGAATAGCTTCACAGGTCTTCTGGGTCCTAATGGTGCCGGAAAGAGCACGACCTTGAAGATATTGACTCATCTGATAACTGCCACATCAGGTGAAGCATTCCTTGACGGTATTGATGTTACCAAAGATCCGAAGGCTGCACTTACGAATGTAGGTACTGTCATCGAGACACCCGAATTCTATTCGTATCTTACTCCGAGGGAGACCATGAGGTATGTCGGAGAGATAATCGGAATGTCAAAGGAATCCATCCGTTCCGAGACAGAGGAAATTTTGGAAAAGGTCAAGATGGTAGAATGGGGGGATAAGAGATTGGGAACATTCTCAAAAGGCATGAGGCAGAGAATAGCTCTAGGTCAGGCCCTTATGAAAGAGCCCAATATCATCATCCTGGATGAACCAACATCAGGTTTGGATCCCAGAGGAATGGTGGAGATAAGAGAGGTGCTCAAGAACCTTAGAACCGATTCAAATGATCTTACGATAGTCATGAGCTCTCATGTATTGACAGAGGTCCAGGATCTGTGTGACAGGATAGCCATGATAAATCACGGTACACTTCTCATGGATGACGATATCTCTGCGTTCCTGACATCGCATGGTACGAGATCCATCATTGCAAAGACCGCAGGGGTGCCTGCACCGGAACTCATACAGAGGATCGGAAACATAGATTACGTCATATCGGCAGATCGTCTCGGTAATGACATACAAGTCGTTATAAGCGATTCAAAAGAAGACAGGCAGAGATTATTCCACGATATTTCCGGAATGAACGCGGGAGTCTACAGTATAGCAGACAGCGACATTCTAGAAACAACATATCTAGATATGATCAAGGAGTCGAGATAATGTCGTTTTACATAGAGGCTTCCGATTTCAAGCAGGTATATGTCGTTACGAAAAACGAGATAATTAAAAGCGTCAGAGGGAAGAAATTCATCGTAAGTCTAGCAGTTATTTTGCTGATCTTCATGCTGATAACGGTTCTTCCGTATGCTACAGGCGGTGGATGGTCCGGTAAGACAAGCGGAGATATGCTTTCGTCATATCTGTCGAATATAAGCATGGTATCTCTGCTGATCGTTGCATTGTTATCATCCGTGGCATTGGTCTCCGAATTCGAAGAGAGAACTGCATTGATACTTTTCACAAGGCCGATCAAGAGAACATCGATCTTCCTGGGAAAGATAATCTCATGTGTACTGATCGAGGGATTCATCCTTGCGGTCTATTACATTTTGACCACAGTGATGCTCGTAGCATTCACAGGAGGAGTGTCAGTTGAGCTTTTGACCTCATTCGGATTCTGCATACTGTATCTTTTTGCTGCGTCAGGAATAGCATTTGTGATCAGCGCATTCATAAAGAAGGGAAGCGTAGGGACAATCATCACACTTCTGGTACTCATAATGGTCATACCGATAGTCACACAGATGATGTCAGGTGACACGTGGTTCATGCTGAATACTGCAGGAAATACAATAATCACCTGTGTTCCTGATTATGTGAATTCATATAACAAGGAAATCCTTACGTGGATGAGTTCTATGCAGAGCGCCATAGACTATCTGCTCACATCGGCCGATCCAAAGATCTTGGATGTTGCAAAGTTTATGCAGAGAATGGTCGATACTCAGATGTTCGGATTCATGAAGATCATCGAAATACCGAATCTTGCGCGTGAGGCTGGTGTTCTTATCTTATGGGGAGTTGCCGCATACTTTGTTGCATGGATAAAGTTCATAAGAAAGGAATTCTGAATTCTTCAATATAAATGTCAGGCGGTCAATTATAGAATGGCCGTTCTGACATATTTTTAATAATCTGTAAACGAATTAGTCATTATTTGTTTGAAATCTGAGTTAGCAATCATGATAATGATATCTTGGATTGTAATCAAGATCGTAAATGGACATATCATTATCAGGATAGATGTATTCACGATCTCAAAGAATTTTTCCGTTATCGGAGATTGTTACAATGTTCATTGGGATCTTTTTTCCGCTTTTCTCCAGTGCTCTTTCAACAGCCTTGGTAAGGCCGGAGCAACACGGGACTTCCATGCGTACGATCATGATGTTTCTGATGCTATTATTGATGAATATCTCTGATAATTTATCAGAATAATCTACGTTGTCCAGTTTGGGGCATCCTATCAAGACGGTGCGGCCTTTGACGAATCTTTCGTAGAATCCTTCGAATGAATATGCGGAGCAATCGGCAGCTATCAAAAGATCTGCATCGTTGAAATACGTGGCGGTGCTCGGAACGAGCTTTATCTGAACCGGCCACTGTTTGGAATCGTTCTTCGGAGTTCCCGATGTACGATTACGAATGATCTCTATGCGCTTGTGCGGACTGCATAGTGACTTATCTTGCATCGGAAGGTATTGGTCTTCGGCGTAGCGTTCTTCTAGCACTATGGCGCCCGCAGGGCATACGGGAAGGCAAGTACCCAATCCATCGCAATAGTCTTCATGTACTACCTTGGCCTTTCCGTTGACCATCTGTATTGCGCCTTCTTGACAGGCTTCTATACATTTGCCGCATCCTGTGCATTTTTCCTCGATTATTCTTACGGTCTGAGACATCATTGTATTCCTTCTGATTGATATTCATTATATTTTTTGTTGGAGCCCTTGGTCTTCTCAACAGGATATTTTTCATCATTGATCTCGACCTTCTTCTTGAGTTCAGTATACAGATCGATATCATTCATCTGAGCGAATCTCAGTATGAAGTACAGTGTGTCCGAGAGTTCTTCGCAGATCATCTGTCTTTTCTTAGGATCTTTCATCAGCTGAGTAGATTCATCATCATTTTTGAATCTGAATATCTCAAGAAGTTCGGAAGCCTCGGTGGCTATTCCTATCGCAAGGTCTTTGGGATTATGGAATTGATCCCAATCTCTTGCTTCGCAGAATTCTTGAACTATGCATTTCAACTCATTGACAGTAGCTGAAGAGTCATCCATATTGCCTGTAATGCAGTTTCCTTTTAAAGACCATTATCAGTCATCCGGAAGTCCGTCTCTCAGTTTCTGTATTTTTTTAATTACAATGATATAATTCTGATGTTCTATGTCGCCTGCCTTAGTGCATATCAGGAATTTCTTATGGGCATCGTCGGATTGCTGATGAAGTTCATCTGCTTCTGAATACAACTGCGACATTCTTTCATGGGCCGCCTGTCCATTGGCGGAATTTTGAACTATCTGCTGATGGTAGCAGTTGGCCTGATTCTTCGCTTCGGATGAGTTTCCGAGGCCCCTCTCACGATAGTCTGTAACAGTATTGTTCCACTTGTCTCTCTGTTCTTTGGCAACTTTTACTTCACGGTTGTATTCATCTCTCTGTTCTTTGAATATAGCTGCCTGAGAGGCTTTAGATCTTGCGAGGGCATTGCACTTATCGCGTTTGTCTGCCCATACCTTTGCCTGGTTCTGGAAGTTGTCCCTGTCGCGCTTGTGATTGGCAGCCTCTTTGTTGAGTTCTGCAAGAAGTTCATCAAAACTTTTGAGAGGGTTTGCTTCTGATTCTTCTATGCTCATGATACCGACGATAAGGGTATGCCGATATTTGAGTGCTTTCAGATGGTTTTCCTGTTAAGTGTGAGTTATGGTCATCAATTTGATATAATGGGTATCAGACCAGTATCAGATATCAATGGATTTGATCACATGCGCGGGATTTCCGACGGCAACAGAGTTGGGAGGTATATCCTTAGTGACGACAGAACCAGCACCGATTATAGAGTTTTCTCCGATAGTGATTCCGGGAAGAACAATGGTCCCCGCACCTAGCCAAACATGATGGCATATTCTGATCGGGGCACCATATGCAAAACATGCAAGTCTCTCTTCAGGATCGAACGGATGTTTTGCGGTCATGAGTTGGCAGTTCGGACCTATCATCACGCCTTCTTCCAGTATTATCTCGGCCGTATCCAGAAGATTGCAGCAATAATTTATGAAGACCTGCTTTCCGATCTGTATATTAAGACCTGCGTCGCAGTGAAAATTCACGCACACATCTGAATCTTTTGGAACGCGGTATCCAACTATCTCAGATAGAAGGTCTCTTCTTTCATCAAGGGTCATAGTTTGAGTATTGTACTTCATAAGAAGATCGGCACAGGTGATGAATCTCTCCTTTATACTGTGTGCATCAGGGGAATCTTTGCGAATGAGTTCTCCTTCACTCATTCTTTGCCATACGGTCTTCTCAGCCATTGATTGCGTATATGATATTAGGAATAGTTAATCTTTTCAGAGATCAGTGGTGTTGATAAGAGTAATTGTGTTAAAAAGTGATTTCGATGGAGAAATTATGATTATGTGTTTTTATTGAAGAAATTCAATCCAATGAGTTTCTAACCAACAATGAAAGAATCTTTTTAATTTTCTTGGTTTTAACTTTTTGTTATCTCTATCAATTTTATACGGAAAACCTCGTTTTACTCGGTTTTTGAATACGATGTAGATGGTTTGTTGAACTTAAGTATTCGACGTTGTTTAAATTCTTATATATCATAACATATGGACAGTATTAGATCGTGATATTGATGAATATTAGCAGTTTATTAAAAATATATTTGCTGGCTGGAGCAATAATAGTACTGTTCTACTTATGCTTGATCGCATGGACCAAGTCTGAGAATATGATAGGTGCCTTCATAGGCGTTGGTATAGTGTATTTGATAGGTGGCATCTATTTTTGGAAAAAAGGAGAATTCGTGCAATCTAGAAAGGAATGAGGGTCATTCTTTCAATTAGTTGAATTAAAATTACCGATTTGCGGTGGTTCGGTGGCTTGTGGCATGGCCCTAAAGCCACCTTTACCACATTGTTCGGACACGCCCGCGTTCTTATTGAGATGCCTCATCAGGTTATTTGGTTTCTTTATTTCAAATAAGTCACATAGTACAATGTATTCTATTAGATTGGGGAGGAGATCATCAGGTTCACAAGACCCGAAAGAACATCTTTCTGTAATTGAGATCTATGTTTAGAATTAAAGATGGTGATGTTACCATCATCCTGAAATTATGTAAAAATGGTGAATTCTGTAAGGAATAATTTTTGATATAATATCTAAAATTTTTAAAACACGCCTCGCCAGAAATGCTGGATAAGGATGGTCCCCACTCCCTGATTTGAACAGGGGACCTGCTGATTTCAGCGGCTGTATCGGATCTCTCCGAGAACACTCTACAGTCAGCC
>JALNYB010000055.1 GCA_023230065.1 Candidatus Methanomethylophilaceae archaeon | reverse complement strand
TGATGATACCTTTGGCCTCTGTAGCAAGACCGTCTCTGAGAATACCTTATTGGATAACTCTATTGTTCGGATTCATGATCTTGATCATGGTAACAACGTTCAGTATGTGGACACCCTACGATGGATTCACAATGATCGATCATAAAGATATTGGATCCCTTCTTGCAATGTTAGGAGGAACACTTTGTGTCATTTCAGGTATCTTAAACTTCATAAAGGGTGATGATTAAAAATTAAAACTCAGATTCACAATATTTATTCATGCGAATCTGAATATTTTAAATAAATTTTATTAATTTTTAATACATCCTTATTAAACAATAGAACAGCATCATTAACGAATAAAAATAGTAAATCATAAACATGACTTATTATGGTGTTATAGATGAATTGAAACTAAAAAAATTAGGAAGGTGCTCCGAAGAGCACCCCATAAAAATTTATTTTTTCTCGACTGCTGCAGTGAATTTTGCTGTTGCATCCGATGCATTCTCTGTGTAGAGGTCTGCACCGATTTCGTCCGCCCATTGCTGGGTAACTGGAGCTCCACCGACATTTGTCAGGAGTTTGTCCCTGATTCCTGCCTTTTTGAGCTTCTCCTCGAATGTCTTCTGACCAACCATTGTTGAGGTCATAAGAGCAGAGGTTCCGACTGCGATAGGCTTGTATTTTATGCATGCAGCAACTATTTCATCAAGAGGAACATCTCTTCCGATGTTCTCAACGTTGAATCCAGCTACTTTGAGCATGATAGCAACTATATCTTTTCCAATCGAATGGATATCTCCCTCGATGGAACAGATAACGACTCCACCGAGTCCCTCATCTGCTTTCTTTCCGAGTTTTTCAAGTTCTGGTGTGAGCTTTTCTACTCCTGCATTCATCGCTGCGGCTGCTGCCATGATATGCGGTAAGAATAATTTTTTCTGCTCATACAGATCCCCAACCTCTGTTATTCCTGCTGTGAAACCATACTGGATAACTTCAACTGGATCGAGTTTCTCTTCAATGGCTTTCTCTGACGCTGCGACTGCTGCTTTGGCATTATAGGTCAAAACTGCTTTCCTTGCATCTTCAATTACTGATTCTTTTGACATTTGTATATCTCCTTACTGCTGGTTTGCCATGAATGCTTTATCAGCCTCGACGACGATTGCTTCCATTGCTTTGAGTTTGTCTGCAGGTATTTCGAGTACCTTGTGGTTTTTCAGAACATCAACAACGATATCGTGAGCGACATCAATTGCTGCCTTTGATCCTGCGGCTTTCCAATCTCCGATCATGAATCTGTCGAATATCATTGGATCAGATGCGAGGTCAATGTTGGCCATTGTGGACTCGTGTCCGATGAAATCGTTTCCGACACCGATCTGTTTGATTGCATCGACTGCAAGGGTCTCCTCACTGATGACGACACCTTCCATTGCTTTCTTTTCCATAGCGATGATATCATTGTCTATTACCAGTTGTTCTAATGAGAACGTTACTCCGAGTTCCAACATACCTGAACCATAGATGGTGTTTGCTCCGGCAAGTGCAGGGAGAAGAGATGTTATTGTCTTCTCATGTGATGCCTGTGAGTCAGGTACCTTGGCGTCGGTCTACATACCGGCTACATATGTGGGCAGTCCATAGTACTGTCCGAGTTTTGCAACTGATGAAGAGATTACTCCCAATTCTGGTGATCCTACGGGTGCAGTTCCACGTTTCAAATCGAAAGTGGTTGTTGATGATCCGTACCAAACAGATGCCCCAGGTGCTGCAAGCTGTGCAAGAACGATTCCAGATAGGACTTCACAGTTGTGTGTTACCAATGTTCCTGCAAGGAAAACAGGTGACGATCCTCCAGCCATAGCCATCGAAAGGACGTTGACTGGGATTCCGTATCTTGCACCCTGCATGATGACCTGTGCTGCATTGTGTGAAAGCTCAAGAGGGCTTGTAGGACATACCAGCATAGACATGATTGGCTTCTCGCGTGCAAGTTTCTCGTCTCCGCCGTAATAAGCTTTGACGATCTCCCAATAGTACTTCACGTGATCTGCAACTGGATCAATGTGGTGGAAGTGCTTCGATGTGTTCTTCAGTGATGTCATTAACTCGTGAACATCCTCTGCTCCTTTTCCTGCCCAGTCTCTTGCAGATACTGGAAGTGAGAAATAGCTGATACCTTCTGCCCAATCACAAAGTTTTGCACATTTTTCAAGATCGGCAGTTGCTGAATCAACAGTTTCAAATTTACCGTTTCCGAGATAATTACATACCTGGATTCCAGTTCCAAAACATGTATAGTGAACCCTTCCGTTGAGTTCCTGCTCAACAGTACGGTTCTCTTCTCTACCATAAAGGTAGAATTTCTTTGGTACTGAAGCAAGAGCTTTGTTAACGACCCAATCGGGAATCTTGACCATTTTGGTCTTCATATCGACTTCACAGCCCGCTGCTTTGAACAGTTCGAGTCCTTCTTCATCAGATACTTGGATACCGTAATTTGCCAAGACATCTCTGGATGCACGATCGATAGTCTCAATTCCGTCTTTAGAGAACATATCGAGTTTCATTCCCTGCATCATTACTTTGCCGGGATATTGGTTTGCTTTCATTTTCTTCTTCCTCCTTAATTATTCCTTCTAGCTTAGTTCTTCAACATGCCCCTGAACTTTTCACAGCTGTTGATCTTGATATCGAGAAGTTTCTCGATATTCATCTTAGCTGCTATTCCTCTTGGTGCTCCTGGGACACCGGTGACTACACCGATTTTGAGCTCTTCTCTGAGCTCCCTCATGATGTACTCATCTGCGATCTCAAGTGTTGATAGACCTAGCTTTTTTGCAACGTAATCCTTTGCCTTGTCGACTTTCATATTCTTGGAATATTCCATCCTAGCGACGAGATCTCCTGCGGTCCTGATGCCTCCCATTCCAGAAGCCATGAAGTGGGGGACTGCCATACCGGCTGTGTCTCCCACACCGACCTATATTCCATCGACTTTAGCAATCTCTACCATTGCCTTATTACACCTAGTGACTGCATCAATAGGTGCTGTTTCACACATTGGAATTCCTCCCACTCCCATTCCCATGTTTGCATGGACCGGTATGCTGGACTTCTCCACACACACTTTGGTAAATGCAACTGAACGCGCAAGGTTCCATGCGAGGCTTTTGCTTGTGTTGGTGTTAACTACTGCACCAAAGACATTTGCTCCAGCTTTCTCTGCAAGCTTTACCTGCTGATGCGGGTAAAGTCCTGCGACGACCTGACCTTCGAATTCAATCATTCCATGAATACCCATGACTGATTCTCCGGACATTCCGACATTTATGTACGTGTCTGGACAGGCTTTTCTGAGTGCTTTAACTCCGTTGAGTGTTCCTACACAGTCTGCATCTCCAGCTGATGCTGTGGTATCAAAATTGAAACCGTCTGCACCTGCTGCGACCAATCTTGTAGAAACATACTCTATATCCCTTGCGAGATGTACTGCTGCTTTCTCGGCCTGATCCATTGCCTCTTCGATCTTGTATTCTCTCATAAGATCTGCGGGATTTCCATATGGTCCGTCGGGCTTGTAGTAAAGACCCATATTAGGCATTGCTCCATAGAAATATGGTGCAACGATCTCGTTCTGGATCTCCTCCATTGTCTGCATTTCGTTGGAGATGACAGGCTTTACCGGTTTGATACTATAATCAGCATGTGCCAGCTCGAAAGTATCTGCACCTAGTGCCCTCTCATGTAAGAGCGCAGATTCCAACCTTCCGACGTCAACACCGTTTCCGCTGTTTCCATTGTCACCGGTGAAATCTAACTGTCCTATATCGTATGTAAGAACGACCTCATTTCCAGGCTCTACTCCTACTACTCTGTTTTTATCCGAAATGATTTCGAAAAGTTTCTCTATCTCTGCAGATGTCAGATCTGGTATTCCTCCCATATCTGCTGCATCGGCTGATCCTGCTACCAAATCTGCGAAGATCGCATCCTTGGACATCAGAACCCTTTTGCCGTCACCCATTCTTGTATAGTATTCTGTCATGGTAAATCACCAATATGCTTAAATTTTCAATTCTTTAGCTTTCCTTGTTGTCTCAGATGCTGACTCCCCGTATACATCTGCACCAATCTTATCGCAATAAGCCTGCGTTACGGGCGCGCCTCCGACCATAACTTTTACCTGATCACGAATGCCTTCTGCTTTGAGCATCTCAATGACATCTTTTTGAACTGTCATGGTTGTTGTCATAAGTGCAGACATTCCGCACATCTTGCAACCGCCTTTGATCTCTTTTATAAAATCTCCTTTAGGAACATCTCTTCCAAGATCATGAACATCGAATCCGGCACACTGAAGCATTGTTGAGCAGATAGATTTTCCGATATCGTGAACATCTCCCTCGACTGTTCCCATAACCACGCTTGCTTTTACTGCACTTGCAGTTCCATTTTTAAGCATCTCAGGACCTAAAACATCCATAGCGGATTTCATTCCTGCGGCCGCACTCAGAACATGAGGCAAGAACAACTTCCCTCTCTCGAACAATACGCCGACCTCGGTCATTCCTAAACCTAAATTTTCAATAATCTCTTCTGGAGACATGCCTGCTTTTCTTGCTTTATCCACGGCTGCCTGTATTCCAGGTACCTTGTATGCTATCATTGCGTCATAGAGTTCTTGCTTTTCGTTATTCATTGTCTTCCTCCTGTAAAAAGACGTTTGATATCAATCTCGATTATATTTCGAGACTAAGTATATGGATGAATCCATCTTATCAGTATTTAATATTATCTATGATTCAACACAAAGTATTATATAGTGTATATTGAAAAATAGAAACACCTATGTTTTTTATACTATATAATATTTAAAACTATGCTTTTAGAAAAAAACTAACGGCATAAATTTACTGTGATACATAATTTCAAAAAAATTGATACTTTTCACTATCTGGCTATTGATATTAAATGAAAACTTAATGAAAAAAGTTTAAATACAATAATTTGACAAACAACTTTATCACTTATTTTATTGATCTAATTTGGAGAACTTTTTCAAAATATTACAATAATTGTTTTTTACACTAATATTTAATATATTCGTTAGTATTTAAATTGGATTAATTGTCCATCCATATACACATAAATCAAACATATGAATATATTTCAAAATTATTTTAGAACATTTATCTATTTACATACATAAATTTGTACATATGTCTAAGGTAATCAACCAAACATTATAGATTATATCTAACATACCAATCTAGATAAATGAAAAAAACAGACCTCTAAAATCCTAGATCGTAAATAAATCTTTTAAACCTCAAGAGTTTTATATAACGGTAGTAGCAACAAATATAAAAAAACAGAATTCATTAAAATTGAATAAATATGGTTTCTAATTGTCTTAATTCTGTACACGTTCGACACAAAAATGAATTCACCTTATTATAACATCATGTTAAATGTGTTTTCACAACCGACAATTGGTACTTGGAAAACAATCAAGTATTAACTTGAATAATACGGGGAGCATGGATAAAGATAAGAGTACAGGACAGAAACTCGAAGAAAAGCTTCTGATGAAACCTGAAAATCTCGGAAATATCGATAATTCGCTTTTAGATAAAGCTCAGGAATTTTGCGAACCATACAAAGAATTCTTAGAAAATAAAACAGAACGCGAAGTCGTTGATTACACTATACCTATTCTTAAAAAGAAAGGATTCAAGGAATTCCAACCCGGCAAGAAATATGTCGCAGGTGAAAGATTCTATATGAACAATCGCGGAAAAAACCTTATTATGGTAACTGTCGGAATAAAACCTGTAAGCGAAGGTCTAAGAATCGGAGTAAGTCATATTGACAGCCCAAGACTTGACTTCAAACCCAATCCATTGTTTGAAGACACCGACATGGCCTACTTCAAAACGCATTATTATGGTGGCATCAAAAAATATCAATGGACTACAATTCCGTTATCATTACATGGGGTGGTCTCACTTAACAACGGAAAGACCGTTAAAATTAGAATCGGAGAAGATCCGGAAGACCCCAGTTTCTGTGTGACGGATCTTTTACCACATCTCGCTCAGAATCAGATGAAGAAGTCTGCACCTGAGATCATCGAGGGGGAACAGCTCAACATCCTGATCGGATGCTGGCCTTATGAAGATGAAAAAGTAAATGCAAAAGTCAAACTGAACATCATGAGGATCTTGAATGAAAAATACGGAATAAAGGAAGAAGACTTCCTCTCAGCAGAATTCTGTGCCGTACCTGCGTTCAAACCCCGTGACTTAGGCTTAGACAGATCTATGATTGGAGCATACGGTCAAGATGACAGCTCATGTGCATACGCAAGCCTTATGGCAGAAATTGACTGTATCAATCCCGAGTTCACCACCGTTACCGTATTCGCAGACAAAGAAGAAACAGGATCTGATGGAGTCACAGGAATGAGATCATACTTCTTCAGAGACTTCGTAGAAGACTTCGTTTCCGCTTACGGATTAGAAGTACGTCACGTCCTCAGAAAATCTATATGTCTATCATGCGACGTCAACGCAGCCATCGATCCGGCATGGGCAGACGTATTCGAGAAGAATAACTGTTCATTTCTGAACCGCGGACCTGTTGTATCAAAATATACTGGATCCAGAGGAAAATACTCTACCAACGATGCTTCGGCGGAGGTCATGGGATTCCTTCGTAACATCCTCGATGAAGCAAAGATCACCTGGCAAGTCGGAGAATTGGGTAAAGTGGACATCGGCGGCGGTGGAACCATTGCTTCCGAAATATCGGTGCATAACCTCGACACGGTCGATATGGGTGTACCTGTGCTCTCGATGCATGCACCTCTCGAGGTCACATCGAAAGCAGATGTCTATATGCTCTACAAAGCGATCCTCGCTTTCTATGCAAGCAAGAACGTCAAACAATAAACAAAGAGGGAGTGGGAACTCCCTCTATTATGTCGTAATAAAGACTGATTATTCTTTAGTCCCGTAATAAAAGTATACTGCGCCAAATGTCTTCGTACAGAACTTAGCATCCTTAAAACCGGCTGCCATGAACTTCGCAGTCATTTCTTTTCCATGAGGAAATCCAACCACTGATGAGGTCAGCCAATCATATGCCGGAACCTTGCCATCGATAACCTTTCCCTTATCATACTTACGACCCATCTTCGTTACCCTGTGCTTCATATACCATTTGTAAAAATAATGAACGACCCTATTATCAGGCTGTCCGAGATCTGCGACAACGAATTTTCCGCCGACCTTGAGTACTCTGTACATCTCATCGATCGCCTGTTGAACATCCGTAACGTTCCTGAGCATGTAGCCCGAGGATACAATATCGAATGAATTGTCCTCATACTTCAGATTGAGCGCATCTCCCTCTTCGAAGACGACATCTTTAGGAAGATCGAGTGCTTTCATTTTGATCTCAGCAAACTCAAGCATCTTGGGGGTGATATCCACACCTATGACCTCTCCATCCGGTCCCGCACGCTCTGCATCTAAAAATGCAAGTTCTCCGGTACCTGTTCCAATATCAAGACACTTCTTTCCGGTGAAATCCCCAGCCTTATCAAGAAGGAATTTATGCCATCCCTGGACCATTCCCATGGTCATGATCTCATTCATCTCATCATAATATGATGCGATCTCTGTAAAAACGTCCTTGACATATGTCTCCTTTCCCTCGAATTGAACTCCATTGGATGTGTCACTCTCTGTATTCATATCAATCCCTCGATCGCGTAATACGCTAATAAATATCCTATAACCAGAAGAACTCCGAAATGCCAATTATGTTTGAAGGCCAGAGGCACCAATAATCTATTGTTCTTCACATTTTCCTTTATTTTACTGCTGTTCTTTATCAGAACATTGAGATCTATCAAAGCAACAAATGCTAATGCACATGGCCAAGGCAGAACCTGTAATATCAATAATATCAGCAGGATCGGATATCCGATGATATTCAAAAAAAGATATATTTTTCTACTTCCCTCATATGAAAAATGATTGGACAGCGTTCCGACCCTTGCCTCCATATCACTGTAATAATCTCTGGTCTCATTTCCGCTTAAAACGGCAGTTATCATAAACGCATTGGGGAGAGACATCAAGAACACTTCCCACGATAACGCTCCGGCCATCACATAATATGTTCCTAGAGGCATCAATATCCCCATCAAAAAGAAACAACCGATCTGCCCCATTCCATGATACTTGTACGATACGCCTATCGTATAAAGACCTGCTCCGGCAATACCGATCAATCCGAAAATGAGGATCCCCCATCCGATATACCAAATGAATACAAGACCACACAATGCCGTTATACCGAGACAAGCGATTCCCATAAGGAAGACATCCTTAGGCTTCAGTTCACCTGTGACCAATTCGGGAGAACGGGTATGATTGTCCGCAGTATCTGTACCTTTGACAAAATCACCATATGTGTTGAGAAGATTAGCAGCCGACTGAAGAAGACATCCGCATACCAGCACCATCAGGAAGATCCACCAGCAGAATGAATCATCATGATATGAAACGGCACCGCCTATGAGTACAGGAACTACAGCTC
>JALNYB010000054.1 GCA_023230065.1 Candidatus Methanomethylophilaceae archaeon | reverse complement strand
TTCTTAAATGGTCCAAACAAGACAAAGAGATATCAGATAAGATCGTTAATGCCCGGAATATCCTTAAAGATGTGAATCTGACAGACCCCATGCTGGAACTTATTGTCAATACCTGTATTGATGCCAACGTCAGCGGACACAGAGCAGATATAGCGATGATGAACACTTCCATAGCTATTGCCGCATATGCAGGAAGAAAGGATGTAAGTGAAAACGATGTGAATGAAGCAGCGATACTTGTTTTGAAGCATCGTACTAAAAATCCTCCTAAATATGAACCGTCTAAAAAAAATAACAATAAAGACGACAATGAAAACAATTCCAAAGATCAAAACAACAAGAGCAAACGAGACCATAGAGAAGAAGCACAGAAAAATAATCAGAATGAATCCAAAAATAATCAAAATAAATCTGATTCCTCTGCAACCATGCAATTCAAAGCTGGAGAAGAGTTCAAAGTTAAAACAACTGCAATCAATCCTGTGATAAAAATAGACGATATTGTCAGAGACAGTTCTGGTCGCAGAACGGAAACAGAATCCACAAACGGAAGATATGTAAGCTATAAAATACCCGTAGAGAAACCTCAAAGCATAGCGTTAGATGCAACAATAAGAAATGCTGCTATGAAACAAAAAAACAGGTCCGGAGATGTGTCCATTATTATCGAACCTGAGGACATAATGGAAAAAATAAGAGTAAGAAAATCTGAAAATCTGATAGTTTTTGTCGTGGATGCTAGCGGAAGTATGGGCGCAGAACAAAGAATGACCACAGTCAAAGGTGCAATACTTTCCTTATTGACAGATGCATATCAAAAAAGAGACAAGATCTGTCTAATAACATTCAGAGGAGATGAGTCGACAATCATCGTACCTCCAACCAACAATATTGATTTTGCTAAAGCTCAGATGAAAAATATTCCCACCGGTGGCAAAACACCATTAGGTGACGGATTGACAGTTGCATACGACCTTATAAAAAAAGAGATGAACCGTGACCATAAAATAAAACCAATTATGGTAATAATCTCAGATGGAAGAGGCAATTCTTCTATATCTGGAATAAACCCACAAGAAGAAATCTCATACATTTCTACTAGGATAGTAAAGGAAAAAATCTGCAGCATAGTACTTGATTCAGAATCAGGATTCGTTGTACTTGGTTTCGCCAAAAGACTTGCCGATATGCTTAATGCAAAATATATGAAATTGGACACCATCAGATCTGATCTAAAGGGCCAGCTAGCCACATTATGATTATTTTAAACCGTTTATATATTTTATAGAAGTGGACATATGACAGACAAAATTAAATTCACGGTTATAACATGGGACACATACGAGGTAATGATCAAAACTGCTGCCGAACGCTGTAACATCGATCTTGATTTTTACTCAAGACATTATTTTGAAACTGATCCAAAAACATTATCCAAAGCAATCATCTCTATGAACGATTCAGATATCATTGTGCTCAATCAAACTAGACAGCCATATTGGGACGATATACTTAATGAAGCCGAGAAGATAAAAGATAATAAAAAACTAATATCGATGGGTACGGATCCCGTAGATTGGGCACTAACCTCAGTCGATCCTAAAATTGCAATCGAATGCTACAAATATCTTACCAATAACGGCGAAGAGAACTGTTGCAGAATGATCGATTATCTGAAGAAAACAGTCATGGATATGGACGTCGAAGTACTTCCTCCATGCACAATGCCATGGCAGGGTATCATCCATTACAAAGAACCAGAACACATATTCGAGACCACCGAAGAATATTTGGAATGGTATAAGAGCGATCCCTCTAAACCGTGGGTAGCAGTATTAGCGTCCAGATCCTGTTGGATAATTGACGGATGCAGGATCGAGAGTCAGGTCGCAAAAGATCTGGAAGAATCCGGTGCCAATGTAATTCTCATCATAAGTATGTCGATACATGATGACGAACGCGGATCGATAAACATCGGAGAAGCCATAGACCGCTATCTCGTAAGAGATGGCAAACCTATCGTGAATGCTATAGTAAAAACAATGGGATTCATGATCAATAGAGTGAGGAAGAGTGAGGAAGGTATCAAACGTTTTGATAAAAGCGTCGATCTCCTCACTTCACTGAACATCCCTGTATTCCAACCGATCATCGCAAGCAATATGACCGCTGAAAAATGGAAGACCGTATCGGGACTTTCAACAGACATCTCATGGAGTGTGGCACTTCCTGAATTCGAAGGCCTCATCGAACCCATGATATTAGGATGTGCGAGAGCCTCCGACGATGGCGAATATGAACGCGTCGTATTCCTGGACCGCAGCAAGCATCTTGCAGAACGGGTTATGGCTCGCATAGCCCTTGGAAAAAAACCTGTAAAGGACCGCAAGATCGTATTCTTCCTTAATAATCACCCATGCTCTGGTCTTGAGGCCAATGTGGGTGCCGCATCGCATCTCGACACTCATCAGAGCATGGTCAAAATACTCAATGCCATGAAAAATGCAGGATATTATGTCACCGGCATACCTAAGGACAGCAAGGAATTCATTGATACCATCTTGGAACGCAAAGCTCTTTCAGAATTCAGATGGACTACCGTCCAAGAAATGAAAAAATGTGGCGGCGTCATTCATATGATGAGTGTTCAAGAGTATAATGAATTCTTCAGAACACTCAGCAAAGAGATACAAGATGATGTCATAAAAACGTGGGGAGAACCTCCTGGAACCGGAATGGTACTGGATGACGAGATAATGATCACCGGCGTATCATATGGAAATGTAATGGTGGCCGTACAACCAAAAAGAGGATGTTTCGGTGCAAGATGTGATGGTGGGGTGTGCAAGATCCTTCATGACCCGTTATGTCCTCCTACACATCAATATCTCGCTTCATATCACTATTATGAAGAGATATGGGGATCAGATGCTGTAATCCATGTCGGAACACACGGAAATCTGGAGTTCCTTCCAGGTAAAAGTGTTGGTATGACAAAAGACTGTTATCCTGACATAGGCATCGGAAAAACACCGCACATCTACATTTACAACTCAGATAACCCTCCAGAAGGGACGATCGCCAAAAGAAGATCGTATGCAACTCTAATAGACCATATGCAAAGCGTCATGACAGCAAGCGAACTGTATGATGACTTCTCCAGATTAGAGGAGACCCTCACCCAATACGACTCCGCACGCGGCGATCCTTCTCAGAGCCATCAACTGCATCATATGATACTTGAAGCAGCCAATGCGGCTAACTTAAAAGAACTTGGCCTTAACAAGGATATGCCTCTTGACGAATGCGTAAGGCTTTGTCATGAAGCACTTTCGAAAGTAAGGAATTCCCAGATGAACCTTGGAATGCATATATTCGGAGAACTTCCTGAAGGCGACAGACGCACAGAATTCATCAACAGTATAATGAGATATGATTCAGGACACGGAAGCATACGTGACCTTATAGCAAATATAATGGATCTAGACCTTAACGACTTATACGCCTCACAGGGAGATATAAACGATAAATTCAACATATCCAACGGTGCCCTGATAGAGGATATCGGAAATAAGACCAGAGATTTCATAGGATGTATCCTTAATGGAAAGGATGCGGATGGTGCATTCTCCGACATAGGACTCTCACCGAACAGATTACAAAGCGATGAGATGGTAAAATACATTGACACCATAGAAGAAATCGACAGTCGCGTCAACAGATCTCTTGAAATAGAGTCATTTTTAAATGCTCTAGACGGACACTATACTCCGCCAGGACCATCTGGAGTCATAACAAGAGGTGGAGCAGATATACTCCCTACCGGAAGGAATTTCTATTCTCTGGATCCGTTCAGTGTACCTACCCGTGCAGCGTGGAGAGTCGGAATAATGCTTGCCAACAGCCTTCTGAAAAAATACTCAGAGGAAACAGATAAGATCCCGGAAAATGTCGCATTCTTCTGGATGTCGGGAGACATAATGTCAGCCGGTGGAGAAATGATGGCACAGATAATGTATCTTCTGGGCGTCAGACCGATATACGATTCGGCAGGACATGTGAAAAAATTCGATATAATTCCATTATCTGAATTGAACCGCCCGCGCATAGATGTCACCGTTCGTACATCCGGTATCTTAAGGGACATGTTCATCAATTGTATCGATCTCATCGACTCTGCCGTCAATGCCGTATCCGAATTAGACGAACCGCTAGATATGAATTATGTGAAAAAACATACATTAGACTCGATTAAAAACGGAACTGCTTCAGTAGATGCGACAGCACGTCTGTTCAGTGCCCCTCCTGGATCCTATGTATCCGGCGTTAACCTTGCAGTCTATGCGAGCTCATGGAAAACAGAAGAAGATCTCGCCAAGATCTACATCGCGACCAATGGATATGCATATGGAAACGGCCGTAATGGTGAAGCTAAACACGAACAATTTGCAGAGGATCTCGCTACAGTGTCGATAACATACAACAAGATCCATTCTGATGAACATGATCTTCTCGGTTGCTGTTGTTATTTCAGCAATCAAGGGGGTCTTACAGCGGCTTCCAAATATCTTTCAGGAAAAGATGTGAAATCATATTTCGGCGATACGAGAGAACCCAAAGATGTGAATGTTCATACACTCGCAGATGAATTGAGAAGAACCGTCAGAACAAAACTCCTAAATCCTGCATGGATCGAAGGAATGAAAGAACATGGATACAAGGGTGCCTCCGACATAATGAAAAGGGTCGGCAGAGTTTACGGATGGGAAGCCTCTACGCAGGTTGTAGATGATTGGGTGTTCGATGACATTGCTTCAAAATTCGTTAATGATGATGAGATGAGAGAATTCTTCAAAGAAAACAATCCCTATGCTCTTGAAGAGATCACACGCCGTCTTCTGGAAGCTGAACAAAGAGAACTCTGGAATGCGGATGAACAAACTCTGAATGCTCTCCACAACAATTACATTGAAATAGAGTCATGGCTAGAAGACCTTGCCGGGGAAGGAGAATTCCAGGGCGGAAGCGTGGACATAATAACATCTGATGAAGTAGAAAATTGGAATAATAACATCGCGCCGATAATCAATTCCATACATAAGCATAAACCGAATAACTGAGAAAGTGATCGATTGACAGACATATTTACATCAAAACTATCAAAAAGTTATGAAGATGTTCTGGCAGTTAATTCTCTGGATCTCAGCATAAATAACGAGATCTACGGCCTCCTAGGTCCTAATGGATCTGGAAAGACCACCACAGTGGGTATGCTCACCACATTGCTGTCCCCTTCATCAGGAAATGCACAAGTATGCGGACATGATGTCACGACCGAACCTAAAACCGTCAGAGAATGCATAAGCTATGTACCTCAATATATGGCGGTAGATATACGACTCACAGGCAGAGAAAATATAGATTTTTATGCAAAATTGTACGGAATAAGAGATAAATCCGAAAGAAAAAAACGCATAGATTATGCATTGGACATCATGGACCTAAACGACCGTGCCGATGATCTCACCAAAACCTATTCCGGCGGAATGCAGAGAAGATTAGAATTGGCCCAAGCCCTAACACATCAACCAAAAGTATTATTCCTTGATGAACCAACCGTAGGTTTGGATGTAATTGCAAGAAAAATGATATGGGAACACATCGCAGATCTCAAGAAGAACGGTATAACTATTTTTGTGACCACTCATCAGATGGAAGAAGCAGAAAGATACTGCGACCGCGTTGGAATACTGAAAAAAGGAGTTGTTGTAAAAGAAGGCACTCCTTCTCACCTTAAATCTGCTTTGAAATCCATTATCACCATCAAATCTGACGGAAAAATGCCAAACATCCTACCAGATAATGTCGACTTCATAGGAAATGAAAATGGAAGTGTTGTATATGCATCGGATAATGGAGCAGATATGCTTCCCTCATTGATCAAAAAATATGATGAAGCGGGAATTCGTGTATATTCATCCATGGTACGCGACCCTACTTTAGAAGATATCTATCTTATGTCAGTGGGTACAGAGACTGTAGATACAGAACAATTTAACAGAGCACAGATAAGAAGAATAATAATGAAAGGCTGAACACATGTATAGATTTGCAACATATGTTTGGAGAGATACGATAAGATGGAAAAGAGCTCCACTTAATGTTCTATCGACCTTGGCCATGCCTGCAGCATGGCTGATATTCATGGGATTGGTCATGCCTGTCAAATATGACAATTATCTGGATTTCGTTACTCCAGGTATTCTCGTTCTGACAATGCTCACATCGAGCCTTGGGGCAGGGTCCTCGATAATGTTCGACAAGACTTTGGGATATCTGAACAAATTCCTTGCTCTTCCATCACCGAGAGAAAGTATTCTTATCGGAAAGATAGTATTCATCACACTCAGAGGATTGATGCAATCAACTGTGATATTGATAATATCCATACTGATCGGCGCCACTATCTATCCTATCTCGACATACATCGGAATGTATATACTTCTGACATTGTTCGGAATATCGATATCCGCTCTAGGTACGACTGTTGCATTATACCTCGACAACCATGATTCTTATGCAGCATTCCAAGCCTTCGTTTCAATGCCATTATATTTTGCATCTACTGCATTGATCCCAATGAACGAAATGCCCGACGCACTCAGATACATTGCCGAATTCAATCCTCTTACATATGCTATTGACGGCATTCGCGACATAGCTCAAGGAATTATTCCTACCTTTTCAATATGCTTTTTGATTATTCTTGCAATATTGATAATGATCGTATGCAGTTGGAAATTCCGTAGCATAACAATAGGATGAATTACAAAATCTACAATATAACATGAAATATGATATAATACAACGAATGTCGAACCGAAAGTCTCTTTTATTGTGTATTGATAATCATACTTATGCGTTGGATGCTCCGCGGAAAGATTCATCGGGCAACAGTTACACAGACCCGTCTTGACTACGAAGGCAGTATCACAGTTGATGTTGACCTTCTGGAGAAGGCTGGCATTTGGATCGGCGAAAGAGTTCATATTGCTAATATCAACAACGGAAACCGTTTTGAGACATATACTCTGCCGGGAGACAGAGGATCTGGCATTATCGCACTCAACGGGGCTGCAGCACACCTATGCAACGTAGGCGACAAGATCATAATCATGGGATACGAGCTAACTGATGAACAGATCCATGCAAAAGTCGTGCTTGTAGACGGTGACAACAAAACCGTAAAGGAATTCGTGTACTGATATGTACAGAATATTCTCGGACGGGGGATCAAGAGGAAATCCTGGGCCTTCAGCTTATGCGATAGTCGTTACCAAAGACGGAAGGACAATACACGAACATTCTGAATTCCTAGGCATCAACACTAACAACTATGCAGAATATCGCGGACTCATCGCGGGCATCACAAAAGCAATAGAATTGAGCGCTGATGAAGTTGAATTCATAATGGATTCACAACTTGTAATCAGACAGATGAGAGGCGAGTATAAAGTAAAATCCCTGAATGTCATGGACCTTTACAAAGATGCAAAGGCACTCTCATCGCAGATACCGAAAGTAACATTTACAAACGTAAGACGCTCGGAAGAACTTATTCCTAGAGCCGACGCCCTTCTCAACAAAGAATTGGATATGCATACCTGAATCAGTTCTTTATGTGTGAACCTATCTCTGACAACTTGACAACATTCTGTTCTCCGGTAACCATATTCTTGACCGTGACAGAACTATCCTCCATCTCTTTTGCACCGACAATCACAGCATATCTCGCTCTTGTTGCTGCAGCGTACTTCATGGCCTTTGCCATTTTACGTCCCATGATGTCAATATCAGCTGAAAAACCCTCTTTACGAAGCAACGCTACAACCTCGAAAGCCTTCATTTTCATATCTTCTGAAACAGGCAGGACATAAGCGTCAATGCCTTTCATTTGATAGATGAGTCCTTCTTTCTCCATCGCTAGAAGTATTCTGTCGAACCCGATAGCAAATCCTGTCGAGAATACCTTCTCTCCACCAAAAAGCTCAGAGAGAGTATAGGAACCTCCTCCGCATATCTGTTTTTCCGCTCCGAGTGCAGGTGCTTCTGCCTCGAACACCATTCCAGTGTAATAATCAAGTCCACGTACGACACCCAGGTCGATCTCAACGTTGAACACACCCATCGCCGCAAGAAAAGATACCACAGCCCTGAGATACTGTCCTGCCTCTCCAGGAACTGTTTCCAAGATGCTAACTGGCCCAACAGTCTCTGTGACTTTGAAGATCTCGTCGATGTCCTCTACTTTCACGCCGATATCCTGAAGAATAGGCCTTGCTTCATCATAATTCTTCTTATCTAATTTCTGAAGGACCTCTGCTGTCCTCTCTTTCGGAACACCAGCGTCTGCGATCTTCTGCCTTAGAATCCCAATATGTCCGATGCGGATCTTATAATTCTTCAATCCTAAGGCCTCAATCATATAAGCGGCCACCGCGATCGCCTCAGCATCTGTTTCCGGTGTAGCACTTCCGATTATCTCCGCACCGAACTGGAAGAACTCTCTATATCTTCCTGCCTGCGGCCTTTCATATCTGAAACACTGACCGAAATAGAATATCTTGATCGGTTTTGGATCGTTGCTCATACCATTAACGAACATCCTTATTGCAGGTGCTGTCATTTCCGGACGAAGAGCCAGCTCTCTGTCTCCTTTATCCTTGAAATTATAAAGTTCTGTCAGAACATTGGGTCCAGACCTGAGGATGAACAGTTCAGCATCCTCAAAGATCGGGGTCTCTATCTCTCTAAATCCGAATGTCTGCACAGCATTTCTGAGAATACTTTCGTAATATCTTCTCTTTTCCATTTCATCAGGAAGAAAATCCCTTGTACCGCGCGGACACTGAATCATTAGATGGGGTATTTCAAAAAGAT
>JALNYB010000078.1 GCA_023230065.1 Candidatus Methanomethylophilaceae archaeon | reverse complement strand
TGTCGCAGAGTTAATGACATCTTATTGTTTACGTTGCAGAGTTAATGACATCTTGTCGCAGAGTTAATGACATCTTATTGTTTACGTTGCAGAGTTAATGACATCTTGTCGCAGAGTTAATGACATCTTGTCGCAGAGTTAATGACATTAATTTAGTTTTAAGAAATGCCTAGAAACATCGTTTACGTCGATGTTTTGAGAGATGTTTTTTTCTCAAAAAATGCTTCTCTATATTAAATAAATAAAGATATATTCTTTACTGTATTTTTCGACTTCAATAATTCTTCCAAAGAGCGAGATGAATTATTCCTCAATAAATTTCAGAAAAGTTTACAACGATCCCATAAAATTACCAAAAAAGAAAAAGTATGCTAAAATAAGAGATATTTTTGTATTTCTTATTTCAACATGCTTTCTTGAGTATGATGAGGTAAGATATTATTACAATCGCCATGATTGTAATGTAGGGGCTTTACTATCTTAGTTTAACCCTTGAGCACCTATGTGTGCCATACGCCTAGAGCGTAGAAGGACCTCAACACAGTTGAAGTTCAAACAGATGAAACAGATGCCCGTAGGGTACTCAATACCCTACCCGGGTATCTGTGTACTTAGAGTTTTACTCCTAACGGAGTTTTCACACGCAAAGACGTGGGAATCTCCGTATGGGGACTCCTGTGTCTTTTTAAGTCTCAGGAGAACAAAAAATGATATACCTATTATTTTTATTTATATCCTTGTTGTTTATTTACAACACTCCTCTTTTTGGTCTTTTTATTAATTTTATCAGAAAGAAATCTTTTATAATGAGAGGTATTGCTATTTTTGGTGATGCTCTTTATATGATTGGTGGAGGTGTTGTTGCAAGCGTTGTATTTTCAATTGGTTTAGATAAGTTTACTTTTGTAGATTTGTTCACCAACTATGGTACAATATTGGTGCTGATAGGAGCTTCCATCAGGGAGTTTTTTAACGAAATAAACAAAAAAGGATAGGTTATGGAACTTTTGGTAGGATTAGGAATGATCGCTGCTTTTATAGCATTCGGCATCCTAAAAGCTTCAAAAAAAGATGATAGTCAAGGTTATTGCAACCTTCATTAAAAATCACAAACTTGTCTTAACCTCTTAAGACGAGTTCAAAAATAAACCGCCATTAAATCCCCTTAATAATATGTCCAGATGTTGATTTTTAACACTGATTAGGCGCAGAGGGATTTTTATTGTCAAAATTTTAGTTGCTTCATAGAAGCCTACCCACAAGGGCATATACAGTCACTGCCCTTTAGGGTAGGTATGCTCTTTTTTCTCATAAAAGGAGATACTATGACAACACGTTTAGCTAGTCCATTGATGATATCACACACGTCATCAATGAGTTATAGACTTTGGTACCAAAGCAATAATACGCTTAAACACAAAGAGACCCATTGGGGAACGGTAGAGGAGATGGATGCCTACATTGAAATTTTCGACGTTCTGAGAATCGATCATAAATTGGCAGATACAAAGGAATGGGTGACAGTATGGCAGACAAAACAAGTCTCCTAAAAATTTAACCATCCGGATGGTTAAATAATCTAAACAATAAAGTTGCTCACATGAGCCTACCCAAGAGGGACATATATAATCCCTCTAAGGGATAGGTATGTCTTCTCTACAAGAACATAGAGGAGATAAACATGTTCAAAAATTTAATGAATTTCAAAAAACACTCAAACACTTTAGCTCGATTAATTGCTACTGTGCAATTAAAAGAAAACGGAGTTGAGTGTCATTTCGACAACGCTTCAGAAGCAATCGAGATGAGAGCTTCAAGAAGTGAAATTTTAGAGGCGTTGGATAAAGATGTATCAAAAAGCGCTGAGGTGTTGTTTAATGCACAGCCGATTATTGGCAGCATCAAAGACGGTAGAGTGAGAGAGTTTGACTCAATTTACAACACCATCGAGGATGTATTCGGTGCTACTTACGATAAAATAGAGAACACTATCACTTTATGTGGTGTTTCTTTTGAAGTGGGGGCTGTGTCAAACCACACAAGAGTTGAGCTCAAAGCTTTAATTCTCAAAGGTATCTTTGGGATAGAGCGTAAAGAACTCGTAGATGTACTCAAAACTCTCGTAAAATACGAAGAGACGAAAAATGAGTATGAAAAAGCGATTTTGTATCCATCAACTATCTTGGCGGACAAAATTATCGCTAAAGTGGTTGCTGAAGATGTTGCTTTTTCAAATGTGCGTAAAACAATGACGCACGAAGAGAGAGCGGCATTTGATGCAACCTTTAGCCGCACAGGCATTGACGGTGTTATTCAAAACTCCTCATTTGTCAACAGTGATGGCGTGCAACAAATAGCTCCTTCGCATAAGCAAGCGGAGCTTCGCGAACTTTCATCGCTTCTTAATGGCAACACGAAATACGTGGAAGCTGTAGAGATCGACGGTGATGGTGATGTTGCTAAGATGACATCTCTTGTAAAGCAAGTGGAGCGTTTTCAATTAAATGCTTCATTCAAATTTACAATGAAGGCACGCAAGCTTGGTAACTACTCAGCTATCGGTCTTTTCATGCAGTCACAGCTTCTTGTGGCGGTGGATGTGAGAACCACCGCAGCGGTGTTGCATGAGTTGGCTCACCTTGTTCACCTTGTGGATTTTGCAGATGATGCATATGTAAACTATCTCATCGCAAAGCTGACACCTATGGTTTGTGTTCCTGATGAACTTTCTAGTAAAACAGGATATTATCAAGAGCCTACAGAGGTGGTGGCACGTGCGTGCGAAATAGGTGCATTGTTTGCAAGAGAAGAGGGCGATGAGGTCCTAAACGATGATGACGGTTTTGCGATTATTAAACATAGAGATTTCTATGAGAATCTCAGTGGAATCTACTTTGACTTCCATACGTTTGATGAAAAAACAAAACAAGAGCTCATCGGTCTTTATAAGTTGTTCTTTAAAACAGCACACGGAGCTGCTCGCCCTAGCGGAATTGATAACTTCATCAAAATCGATACGAATTATGTTCGTGTTGAAAAAGAGAAAAGTTATCGCGACTTCATGAGAGAAGCTGCTGAACGAGCAGAGAAAGAGCTTCGCGCTCTCTACTCTCTTGTCAATGCTGACACAATCGATTTGATCTTCAAAAACAGAAAATCGGTTTCTGCTGAGGTTTTGGCTATGAAGATCTTATCAAACATCTCTTTTTGTGGAAACCATGCAAAAAAAATGACGGTTGATGTATGGGCGGAAGTCGTTGAGGATAAAGCAGCGGTGGTATCATACATCGTTAACTATATCCAAAACAACGTAAGCAAAAAAGAGTGGATCTCTTTCCTTGTGTCTATTCGAAAAAATGGCGCATGGGATAGGGTAAAAAGCTCTGTATTGCTTGGCGGCTTCAGCGATAAAGCTAGAAGAGACATTAAAAAAGCGCTTGTAGCAAAAGAGTCTCTCTGGCATGAGCAAGTCATTGAGTTCAACTCTACTGTCATGAAAACTAATCCGGCGGCTATGATCGATGCGGAGATGATTCAAGACGAAGAGTTTGTGTTGAGTGTTATCGATAACATCATTGATGGTGTCACTGCGCTTGATGCAAGTTTGGTAAAGTTGGAAACATTGGTTAAGTGGAATCGTCGTGTTTTGGAATCAAAAAACGAAAGAAGATTCTACGCATGGCTTATCCACCCGGCGTTAACGGACCATTTAGAGTTTATGGATGAGTGTATCTCCCATGATAAAATGGTTATCGGTAAAGCGTCGGAGAGATATCGCAACGATGCTGTACGCATGAAAAACTTTTTCGATAAATACGGTTACAGCTCTTTAATGGTTTACCTTGGTTCTGAACTAAAGGATAATACCGAGTTTGCAAGACCGATCGTAGAAGAAAATGATGCACATTTAGAATTTTTTACCCAAAAGGTAAAAGACGAACTTGCTAGAGCAGGGGAGGTTGATCTGTTTGAGGTTGAACTTAAAAAGATCCAAGCATCTCCGGCAAACACAAGATGCAAAGTTGCAAAAACTACAACAGATCCAAGACTTCTTGATATATTGGCAAAAGACAAAAATCAAGATGTTAGAGGTTATGTCGCCGGCAATACCTACACAGTGGCCGGCACTTTGATGGATTTGGCGAAACTAAAAGCGCCTCACATTAAAGCAGCTGTTGCCTCAAATCCTAATACTCCAAAACCTATTCTTGATCAGATGATGAAGTTAAAAGGTGAAGAGTACGTGACGGTGTTTGAGCACTTGGCGCGTAACCCAAAAATGGAACTTGCAGATCTTAAAAAGATTCTAAAAATGTTCCAGGAGTACCGCTACGTAAAATGGAATATCCTCTGCAATCCAAACATTCTTAATTACAACCATAAAGGTAAACTTACTTTATTCAAAGAGGTTGTGAGTGGGTGTATGAAAGATGAGGAGGAAGCGTTTAATCATGAGATGCGTGTACACGAAAGATTTACACCATCCAAAGAGTTTCTTCAAGCGGTGCTTGCCGACATAAATGCTTATATTGGTAATGGGTATACTGATGTATACAGTAAGCTGTTTGGAGATCTCATGGGTGGAGCGATATCCGCACAAATTAGCACTGAGAAAGAGGCGGTGCAAACCGCTCAACCAATATCTGTTGCACAAACATCGGAGGATCCGGCACAAGATTTCGAGGCTTTAATAGAGCAGGGCGAAATTGTTGCGTTTGAGAGAACTGATGGAAAAGGGGTAGAGGATGTTCTTCGTATCAAATCAGAGATTGAAGATTTCAAAAGCTTCAATCAATGGTTGATCAAAAGCAAACGAGGATATTATTCTCGCTTTGCAAAAGGATTTATCCTCTACCCTGAGTTTGCAAAAGAACTCAAACAAAAATTGCAAAGAGGCACTCAAGCGGCGGCTTCTGTTGCTGCGTCTCTTTACACCGCAGATATGCTTCAAACATTCGCAAATGGAACTCTTTTTTAGGAGATTGCGATGGAGATGAGCATATTGAATAACTGGGTATTGGGCTTAGTTGCATTAGAGGTGTTGCCTGTTCTATACATGTTGCACATGGGTAGTAAGGCATTGCATGAAAAAATGTTGATCCAAAAAGAGAAAGTGTTGCAAAGATGCACCTATGATGTTAAATACAGAAATAGGATAGCATCGATACTTTTTTTCTTTGCGGACATGGGGCCTAATGTTTCCTCTTTCAGCGTGATAGCTTTGTTTATTACGACGGAAGAGAAATGGGGAATCTTGGTAATTGTGTTCTTTTTTGGTATACTGATGAAAGAACTCTTCAGAGAGCTAAAAAATAAGTTCTACGGAGAAATAGAAAAAAGGAGTTCATGATGAACACTTTAACAGGGATCCTTATCATCGGAACAATTATTGCCATAGGGGTGATAGGAAATTATCTTCTTTCAAACGATTCCAAGCCTCAACATCATTAAATAGTTGCTTCATATGAAGTTTACCTATAAGGGCATGCATAGTCACTGCCCTGAAGGGTAGGCGTGCTCTTTTTTTCTCAAAAAAAGGAGATAATATGACAAATTCTATCTTTATAGTTGTATCAATAGCGACAAAAGAAATAAGCTCCAAAACAAAGGAATTTTTGTTGAACGACAAGGCAGATTATATGGCATGCGGACGTTGCGACGGTGGATTGTTTTTTACGAAAGACACCATAGAATTAATTCACTCTGAGTTGGTAGACTCTGGCGTTTTGCAGGAAGTGTATGCAGATATTTGTATGATGCGTACTATATTGCACGACAAAAGAGCCAGTATGCTCTTTTTAAATTAACAACCCTTCGGGGTTGTCAACTTCATTTAACCCCCATAATACAACCCTAATCACCATAAAATTACAAATCAAAGAAAAATATGCTAAAATAAGGAATATTTTGTATTTCTTATTTTATCGTATCCAAAGCGGTATGATGAGGTAAGATATTATTACAATCGCCATGATTGTAATGTAGGGGCTTTACTATCTTAGTTTAACCCTTGAGCACCTATGTGTGCCATACGCCCAGAGCGTAGAAGGACTCAACATCTCGTTGAGCTCCAAACAGATGAAACAGATGCCCGGCGGGTACACAATACCCTACCAGGGTATCTGTGTACTCTTAGCAAT